>CAMIVH010000058.1 GCA_946401755.1 uncultured Caryophanales bacterium
ATTTTGAGTTTTTTATAGTTTTCTAAAAGTAAGAAATGAAAATCTACTGCTTCACTAATCATGCTATTACTTTATCACACCCACTAGGTTTGCTATATCAAATTGTGCAAAAATATCCATTTTTTCTTTTTGATTCACTAGTGAGTCATCAATTTTATTTAACTCACTTCTAATCTTTGCGTCAGTAATATTTTTTAATAAATCAAAGTTATCATGCATCGCTTTTAATAATGATTCTTCAATTTTTAAATGATGCATTAAATGGAATCTAATGGCTCTTAAGATTCTAAGTGGATCTTCTTTAATTCTAGTGTCAGGATTGCCCACCATTCTTAAGATGTTATTTTTAAGATCTTCCTGGCCATTACAATAATCTATGACTTTTAAATCTTTATTCATATATAAGGCATTAACGGTAAAGTCTCTTCTTAAGTAATCTTCTTTTAAATCTTTAACAAAAATAATCTTGCTTGGGTGTCTACTATCTTCGTAAGAAGATTCTTTTCTTAAAGTTGTAATATCAAACTTTAGACCATCAGCGTTTTTATATTTTAATGAACCAAATCTTTTAAATGTCTTATCAATATCTGGTAAGAAGGCAATTATCTCTTCAGGAGTGGCTTCGCTTACTGCATCCATATCCGTTAATGGTTCACCTAAAAGATAATCTCTTACAGTACCACCGACGAGATATAATTCATAACCATGTCTATTAAACTCTTTTGCGAGTTCGATATACGCCACTAGATTCTTATCCATGCTCTTATTCTACACTTTTTATAAAAGAAGGCACAAAAAAACCAGCGTTTCCGCTGATTTTCTTTTTAAACTGAACTACGCGTTCAATTTGCCTTTTAAAGCTTTAGAAAGTCTGAAGCTCACTGAACGGGATTCGGCAATCTTAATGCGAGTGTGTTGTTTTGGATGTGTACCATCGCGAGATTGACGGGTCTTTGGTGTGAATACACCGAAGTTAGTGATGTTGACTTCTTGGCCTTCTAATAAGGCTTTTTCAATTTCACCGAAACAGATGTCCAATGCTGCACGAGCGTCTTTTTTGGATAAATGCGCTTCATCTGCAACAATTTGAACAAGGTCTCTTCTGTTGAATTTCTTCATGTTCAAATGCTCCCTTTTTGTTGAAATGAATTAGCAAGATAATCCTATTTCTAGGTTTAGTATAACATCTTTTTTAAAAATGTGTGATTTTTTATATGGCAATTATTAGATTTTTATTTAGATTGGTTCGTTCGTTTCTTTAAAACGATGCGAATTGGAGTGCCATCAAAGTTAAATGTATCTCTTAAACGATTTTCAATATAACGTTGGTATGAGAAGTGCATAAAGTTAGGGTCGTTTACAAATAAAACAATTGTAGGCGGAGCGCTACTAACTTGAGAGGCATAGAGTATCTTTAATCTACCACCATTGAAGTTAGGTGCTTGGTTCATTACTTGAGCGTCTTGCATGACCTCATTTAGCAAACTTGTCTTGATTCTGGTGTAGTATGCCTGATGCACTGAATCAAGGGTTTCAAACAATGCATCTAGTCTTTGCTTTTTAAGTGCAGAAACAAACACTACTGGAGCGTAATCTAAGAACTTATATTCTTCGCGAATGATTTTGACATAATCAGACATAGTATTAGTTTGTTTGTCCACTAAGTCCCATTTATTAACGACGATAATAATCGCTTTATGTAAATCAGTCGCGTATTGAATGACGTGCTTATCTTGTTCAGTAATGCCTTCTTTACCATCAAGCACTAATAGAACAATTTCACTTCTTTCAATAGCTTTGAGCGCTCTAATAGCGGAATATTTATCAATTGATTCATAAATCTTGCCGCGTTTTTTAAGACCAGCGGTATCAATAACTAAATAGTTTTTACCATTTCTATTAAATGGAGTATCGATGGAGTCTCTGGTTGTACCAGAGATATTACTAACGATGACACGATCTTGATTTAAGATAGCGTTAGTTAAAGAGGATTTACCAACATTAGGTCTACCAACAACGCAGAAGGTAACTTTATCTTCTTCTAACTCTTCACTATTTTCTGGTAAGTATTTAACGATTTCATTTAAGATATCGCCAATACCAATGCCGTGCGCGCCAGAAACAACGTGAGGTTCACCAAGGCCTAAACCATAGAACTCTTGAGCGTCCGCCATATGGGAACCTTCATCAATTTTATTTACTGCCAAAATAATTGGCTTTTTAACTTTTCTAAGAATGGTTGTCACCACTCTATCATCAGTGGTAATACCAAGCTTACCATCGACCACAAACACTATCACGTCTGCCTCGTTTATAGCAATTTCCGCTTGCATACGGATTTGTTCTTGGAATGGACGATTAATGATTTCGATACCACCTGTATCAATCAAAGAGAAACGATGGCCAAGCCATTCGCATTGACCATAAAGTCTATCACGAGTAATACCCATTTCATCATCGACAATGGCGTGTCTTTCGCCAATCATACGATTAAAAATCGTCGATTTGCCGACGTTAGGTGAGCCAACAATTGCAACGATTCCTTGTGCCATAGATTTATTTCTTCTCCGCTAATTTTTGATCAATGATTTTGTTAACTTCTGCCACCACTTCATCAATGGACAAACCAGATGTATCGAGGTGGATGGCGTCTGGTGCAGGTTTAAGAGGGGCAAATGCACGGTGAGAATCAATATAGTCTCTCTTTTCTACATCAGCAACAATATCTTCATAGGTACACGCAATACCTTTTTCTTGGTTTTCTAAATAACGACGTTCTGCTCTTTTTTCAACGGAAGCAACTTGGAAGATTTTAACTTCAGCGTTTGGTAAAACATATGTACCAATGTCACGACCATCCATAATAACAGAATCTTTTTCCGCCATTTTTCTTTGAAGTTCCACTAAAGCAAGACGAATGTCTTTATAGGAAGCAATATATGAAACATTGCCAGAAACATCAGTACCTCTAATTGGTTTACTGACATCAACGCCATTGCATAAAACGACATAACCTGGTTTTAATTCAATGTTTACTTCTGGAATTAAAGCACAACATGCTTTTTCATCTTGGCAGTCAACACCCTTTTGTAAGCAGTACCAAGTAAAAGCACGATACATTGCGCCTGTATCAATATAGGTAAAACCTCTCATGAGCGCCACTTTCTTAGCGATTGTGGATTTTCCTGCTGCAGCAGGACCGTCAATAGCAACAGCAACTTTCATATTACTTACCCCCGAATGCGTAGACCGCAAAGATGATGATACCAACAATTAATAACACGCCTAATAAACACATACAGCCAATGATAATATTCTTCTTATTTAAGATACGTTTTGGTGTAGCTTCGACTTCTTCGTTATCGATTTTACCCAAAACTTCTTCCAAAGGAAGAGTGGATGTTGTATTCATCTTATCACTAACGATACTGTTGTTTCTTTCTTTAATAGATTCAGGCTCGTTATTAATTGATTTAAATTCATTAATAGATTGACGATATTTTTTATATTTTTCTAATCTGGTTTCGCTCATAAATAGTCCAATCACGTATATTCTAATTTAATTAGAATGCTTTTTGAATAAAAAATAATTTTTTATCTCATTTTGTTCGCTACTATTGAAAATAGATAATCAAAATAGATATAATCAATGTATATAACCCAAGGAGGCATTACTCATGGCTAAGAAAAGAGTAAAAATTGATGCTGCTTCATGCATTATGTGCGGCGCTTGTGTCGGCTCCTATCCAGATGATTTCAAATTCTCTGATGAAGGTCCAGCCGCTCCAGTTACAGGCGAAGCCGATGAAGACGCAGTTGGCGTATGCCCAGTTGGTGCAATCTCTGTTGAAGAGTAAAATACAACAAAAAACTAGGCCTTGATTGACCTAGTTTTTTTGTGCCTTCTAAACACTATTTTTGTGGTTCTTCTTTAACCACTACGTCAGGATTCTCTTCCTCTTCTTTTTTAGTGAAGATATCGCCAACGAAATATTTCTTAAAGAATGTTGATCTTCTCATGAAGACAAAGATTAATCTATTGAATAAGATTTCATAGAGTAAGAAGCAGGCCACTGCTTTCATTAAATTGAATGGCAAGTAGATGATACTGACCGCTCCAATATAGAGCCATGGATCATTGACTGTCGAATTAGCTCCCATCAACTTGTTATACACTTTCATAAGCACATCCTTATCAAAACATGTTGATAAGTGAGGTGGATTAGCAAAGATTGTTAAATAAGATGGAGTAATAACAATCGCGTTTAATAGAGTCATCATCACCGCAACAAATACCGCGATTGCGGAATAAGAGATGATACGATGTCCTAAGCCTTTCTTAAATAGTTTTAAGTGACTAGTAACCGCTAAACCGATGATGAACATCAATGAAGCTAATAAAGCAGTAACTTCACCTAAGTAGTTAGAGGATGTACCTACGGCTAATAATTTGAGTACTGTTTTAAGTACTGCAACGATAATACCACCTGGAAGCCCATATAAGGCGTAGGCGATAATTGTGACAATTTCGCTAAGTTCAATTTCTAGCCATGGCGCAAAAGGATAAGGGAATTTGGCAAATGCCATTAAGACAAATCCTAATGCTGAAAGCATGCCTAGTGTGGCGAACCTGGTAACGATCTCATCAATTCTTCTGACTTTTCTTTTCATAAAAAATAGACCTTTCCCAAGGCCTAAAAAACGTACTTCTTTCATCCAGACTTTACTGTCGCCACTTGAATTTCACAAGTTCCTGCCTCCTCTTGAGGCTCGCGGGGTTTACCGCCGGTCGCTTTTCGCTGCCCTGAAGTGATTTCTATTATATACCTTTATTTTTTAAATAAAAGATTATAGTGCTTTATTTTTAATTTCCCCGTATAAACGTGGGTACTTATTAGGTGTTTCTTTTATCTTTTTAATATATATGAAGGATCTCATTTCCTTAGATTCTGGTAATTGATCTTCATAGATATAATCAATTTCCGCATTTAACTTTTTAAGAGTACCTTTAGCTTCAACGATTTCTTGTTCAAAGCCAGGGCCTTTCATAGCGATAAATACACCACCAACTTTAAGCATTGGTAAGGCTAATTCCACTAGGATTCTAAGTGAAGCAACTGCTCTAGCGGTTACCACCATAAATCTATCTCTATTTTCTCTAGCAAATTCCTCTGCACGAGCAGTTATTCCAGTCACGTCTAGGTTATTTTCTTTTGCGTAGTCTTCAATGAACTTCACTTTTTTCGCAGTGCTATCCATAGCGTAAACATGAGCTTTTGGAGAAAGAATTGATAAAACAACGCTTGGGAAGCCAGCGCCTGCACCGATATCTAAAATATCTAAATCTTCAAACTTTTGGTTATTTAAAAGAAGCGCACTATCAAAGAGCATCTTTTCCACGAATGATTCTTCATCTTTAATCGCAGTAAGATTGAAACTTTCATTTGTTTTTAAAACATGTCTCATGAAATCCCATAAGAGATTTAATTGTTGTTCGTCGCAGGTAATACCACGACTATTAAGTTCTTTAACAAATGTTTCTTTATTCATGGATCTTCCTCACATTAAAGATTAACACACTAATATCACTTGGATTAACACCAGATATACGAGAGGCTTG
>CAMIVH010000059.1 GCA_946401755.1 uncultured Caryophanales bacterium
TTACGCATCCATGGTAAGGATGAATCGGTGGTCCGATTCCGCCAGGGGGCACCATCTGTAAATTACAGCGATGATACAAAGTCGCTGTTTTTTCTTATTTATTAGTTGCTTATCATTTAGTTCACCTTACTTTTAGAGCTTATTTACTGCAAAGCTTTTGGACATAATAAGGGTGTTTCGAGATAAAACGCAAAAAAGTAATAACAAGTTATTAATTAAATTTTTAGCACTCTCACTTGCCGAGTGCTAATTTAGTGCTACAATAGAGTTGTAAAAGGAGGATTAATTTATGCAAATGGAACAAATGCCTGACTATGAAAATGATAAAGATGTCCTTCAAAAATTTGGCCGTAACATTAACGAAGAAGTTAAGAAAGGGAAAATTGATCCCGTCATCGGTCGTGATGAGGAAATTAGAAAAATCATTGAAATATTAGCCAGAAAAACTAAAAACAACGTCATTCTTTTAGGTGAACCTGGCGTTGGTAAAACCGCAATACTTGAAGGTCTTGCGGAACGTATCGTCAAAGATGATGTGCCGACCATACTTAAGGATAAAACTATTTATGAATTAGATATGGGCGCATTAGTAGCGGGTGCAAAATACCGTGGTGAATTTGAAGAGAGATTAAAAGCAGTCCTTAATAAAATTAAGGAAAGCGAAGGCAAAATTATTCTCTTTATCGATGAGATCCACCTCATTGTCGGCGCTGGTCGAGCGGATGGTGCCCTCGATGCTTCTAACATGCTCAAACCGATGCTTGCGAGAGGAGAAATCGATTGTATCGGGGCGACGACATTAAAAGAATATCGTGAATATATTGAAAAGGACCGCGCTCTAGAAAGAAGATTCCAACCCGTTCTTATCAATGAACCGACTGTGGAAGATACTATTTCTATATTAAGAGGATTAAAGAATAGGTTCGAATCATTCCATGGTGTGAAGATTACCGATAATGCTTTAATCGCCGCGGCAAGTTTATCCAATCGTTATTTAACATCTCGTTTCCTTCCTGATAAAGCTATCGACTTAGTGGATGAAGCTTGTGCTTCCATCAAAGTGGAACTCGCCTCTATGCCTAGTGAACTCGATGAATTAGAGAGAAAGATTAGGCAATTAGAGATTGAAAAGGCTGCTTTAAAGAAGGAGAGTGATGAAGCGAGCAAGAAGAGACTCGCGGATGTCGAAAAAGAACTCTCTTCTCTTAATGAGAAAGATAACGAACTCAAGAAGAGATGGAAACAAGAGAAAGATGAAATTCTCAAAGTTAAAGGCATTAAAGAGAAACTCGAAAAAGCGAAGTTTGATTTGGATGTCGCTTTAAGTCATTCCGAATACGAAAAAGCGGGTGAATTACAATATAAGACCATCCCAGAATTAGAGAAGAAATTAAAAGAGAACGATAATTCTCAAAGCGAGAAGAAACTCTTATCCGAAGTCGTGGATGAAGAACAAATCGCGAAGATTATCTCTCGTATGACCAACATCCCTCTCAGCAAGATTGAAAAAGGCGATAGAGAGAAAGTTCTCGACTTAAAGAAGACTCTATCGAAGAGAGTAATCGGTCAAGAAGAAGCTTTAACTTTAGTTAGCGATGCGATTCTCCGTCAGAGAGCGGGGATTAAAGATAGCAATCGACCCATCGGTAGTTTCTTGTTCTTAGGTCCTACTGGTGTGGGTAAAACCGAAGTCGCTCGTGCTTTGGCGGAATCCTTGTTCGATTCGGAGAGTCATATCATCCGTATCGATATGAGTGAATATATGGAGAAATATAGCACTTCTCGTCTTATTGGTGCCCCTCCAGGATATGTCGGATATGAAGAAGGCGGACAACTCACGGAGAAAGTGAGAAGAAATCCTTATTCTATCGTCTTATTCGATGAAATCGAAAAAGCTCATCCCGAAGTCTTTAATTTGTTACTACAAATGTTAGATGATGGGAGACTTACCGATAGTCAAGGAAGAGTCGTGGACTTCAAGAATACGATTATCATCATGACTAGTAATTTAGGTAGTGAATATCTCCTCAATAATGAAAGAGATAAAGTGGAAGGATTATTACATCAAACCTTTAAGCCTGAGTTCTTAAATCGTATCGATGAAATAGTGTACTTCTCCCCATTATCTAAAGAGACTCAATCTAAGATTGTTGATAAGATGCTTAACAATCTCAATGATAGATTAAAAGAATCCTATTATTCGTTCGAATTCTCTGACGCTTTAAAGAGTTGGATCCTCGATAGTGCTTATTCACCAATCTATGGTGCGAGACCGATTAAGAGATTCATCCAGAATAAAGTGGAGACCGTTATTGCGAATAAGATTATTTCACAAGAGGTTGACACCAAACACAAATACTCAGTTGATTATAACGGCCAAGAAGTCATAGTCAAACAAGTTTAATCTTAGGGAAGCCACCCTTAGGGTGGTTTTCTTTTTTATCATCAAATTCTTTTTTACGGGACAATTGTATCAAAATGGGTAAACCTTTCCAACCTAATAAAATACCCTCATTATGAGGGTTTTTATTTTATTTGTTTAGTCATGGCGATTGGATAACCAGAACCAAACATGCGCATCATTGATCCTTTGTTTTCCTTTTTAACAATAAATCCATTTTTCTTATAAAAGTTTATCGCGTTCTCATTTTTAGAAAACACTTCCGTGACAAGTATTTCATAATCGCCATACGAGCACGCTTCATTAATGAGAGTGGTACCTATGCCTTTATTTCTTACTGATGGATTAGTCACAAGTGTGTCTAAATATAACTCTGAATCTAAAGAAACCGCGGGCTTTTGAAAGATAGCGTTCATTTGTTTATTTATAATAAAACCTTTGAACTTACCAAAATACTTCTGACAAATCTCTTTTTTAAAATCAATCGGTCTAGTTTTGTTGTTGCCTAGTCCCATTAATCCGAGAACCTTGTCATCTTCTAGATAACAAACGAATAAATCCGGACTGAGTATTTCTAAGAATAGTTTCTTCTTTTTCTCCTCGTCTTTAGAGAAGGTCATAAAATGACCAAAACCAATAAGGAATAGTTCAACCGCTTCAAGTTTTTGTGTGTCGTTTAGCTTACCAAATTCAACAATTTGTTTTTCCATAACTAATCCTTACATACAAATCGCAGTAATAAGAAAACAGACTGCCGCTCCTAATGACATTGGAGTCATAACAAACTTCTCTTTCTTACTTGGAGATATAGCGTTTAAAAGTGTATTAAAGAAGAAGAATGCAGCGAACACAAAACAAATGACTTTTGTCGTATTGAAATTGATGAAATAGGGAACAATTGTGCCCGCTGCAAGGATAATATATAACGCAAATATTTGCGTTAATAACTGTGTAACTCCTAATAATCTAATCTTAGGAGGCCAGACTTTACCAAATCTTCCACCCATAGAGAACTCCCCAAGTGGTAGACCGATAATTAATAAAATTGACATGATGATAACAATGCCCAACAAAGTGGCGCCAATATAAATTTGCATATTATTTCTCCATTTCTAATTTAAGAATCTTTTCATAAAAAGCGATGTCTGATCTAGTCCTATTAAGGCCGTATTCAAGAAGATAGATTTGATAAGAATAAGTGCTTTTAAAAATGGTCCTTAAATCTTTCTCTTCTGAAACCACCGCTAAATTATCAATGATTTGTGTTTCGCTATTAATACGGTCTAAATTCGCCCGTATAACGGCGTCTTCACTTGCCTTAGTGAACTCTTTAATCGCGTTGAGTTTACTTTGCTGATCTTTTAAAGAGGCAATATATGATTTTAGGCAAGAGATACGTTTTTCTTTAGGGGCTGTTCCTAAGAAATAGAACTTACTCTCTTCCATATTGGTCATCTTAGCGATGTTAATAGGGGAGCCAACCCATTCCTTATAATGGTTAACACCTAAGCTAGTAATGCTATGACGCTTTTTAGTTAATCCTCTTTCCACATATTCGTTCGTGACAATAAATCCTTTATTTAGTAATTTCTTAATTGCTATTTGGATGCTACCAAGACTATCACTACATATTGTTGTTAAGTTTCTTTGTACATACATTCTAATTTCATAAACAGTCATTGGCTTGAATAGTAATAATCCTAAGATAATGAATTCCATAAGGTTTCCTCCTTATTTCTAATAGGTATATTAAAAAATGATTTATCTAATTGCAAATAATCTAGAAAAGTCATTGAATCGTAGGTATATCAAAAACTGTTTCTTTTGATTGGTCTAGTTTTTACTGCTAAATCTTTAAGATAAAATTTGCTATATTTAATAAGGTTTAATATTATGGCGGATATTATTATCGTTGAAGACAATGTAGAAATCGGCACTCTCTTATGTGACTTTCTCCGCAAAGAGAAGTATTCAGTATGCTTAGCCACAACTGGTGAAAAAGCGTTAGAACTTTATGAAAAGTATGGGGCTAAGATTTTCATTTTGGATATCATGCTTCCTGGTATCGACGGTTTAGCGGTCTGTTCTAAAATTCGTGAAACCTCTAACGCCTATATCATCATCGCTAGTGCGAAGTCTGATAAAGAAGATAAACTCATAGGTTTAAACTTAGGCGCTGATGACTATGTTGAAAAGCCATATGATGTCGATATCTTATTAGCGAAGATTAAAGGTGTCTTTAAAAGAAAATACGCTATTGAAGAAATCCATGAAGGTAATCTCATACTTAATACCGTTAATAACGTCTTAAAAGTTAATGGTGAAGTAGTGACTGTCACAGATAAAGAATTCGACTTATTAAGACTACTTATTGAAAACAAAGGTACAACCTTGAAGAAAGAATATATATTCAATACCATCTGGGGTAGTGATAGTGAATCAGAACCTCAAACTTTAACCGTTCATATTAAATGGCTTAGAGAAAAGATAGAAGAAGATCCAAAGAATCCTAAACATATCATCACTGTTTGGGGTAACGGCTACCGCTATGAGTAAGTTTAAAAGAAACGCCTTATTAGTCATCATCGCGGAATTAATCTTAATCGCGATTTTTAATGTTGTCATTTTCGCTAATAAAACAAGCAATAAAGATCGACAATATCGTGTTGACATTAATCGTGTCCAATTAGCGATGTCTGAAGGTAAAGAAGTCAACCCCAATGACTATGAAAGTATCATTCAAATCGTTGAATATGATGATAACTATAAAACCAATAATGACTACGCTGTCGTTAATGTAAATGGTAAATTATATTCTATAGAATATAGAACACAAAAAGAAGACTACACCCCAATGATATTTATGAATGTTGGTTTAGGCGTGATGTTTTTAATCAGTGTGGGTGTTCTTATCTATGTCGATCAAAAAGTTCTTAAACCATTTAATAAATTAAGCAACTATTCCACAGAACTCGCTAAAGGTAATCTTGTTAAACCAATGCAAGAAGAAAAGAACAAGAACTTTGGTAAGTTTGTCTGGGGCATGGATATGCTTAGAGAAACTTTAGAAA
>CAMIVH010000060.1 GCA_946401755.1 uncultured Caryophanales bacterium
ACACCACTGGATTTGATGTAGAGATTATTAAACCAATTACCAATATCCTCTAATAAGTTATGTTTCTTCCAGAACTGATTAACATAGCTTTGTGTCTTGTTAAAAGCAGGATCTACTGCATGTAAGCCTTCTCTTTCACTTTCAGTGAGATATGAGCCACTGACCATTGATCTCATTTGATAGAAGTAACTTGTATAAGCACTATATCTAAGATATGGGCTTTCACTATTTAAGCAGACATAGAACGCTAATTTGTTAGCGTCATCTTCTCTCATTACGCCTTTATTGTGGGCAAGTTCGTGAGCGATGGTAAATGGGAGATTAACTTTAGTGTTCATTGTGTTGATATTAGCCTCGCCAAAAGCGTTAAAAGAAACACCAGTGATTTGGAATTCAAGATAGATGAATGATGATAACATTGGTTTAACCGCACCAAAGTAACTGGCGAAGTAATCATCGGTGACGATTTTGTATGATTCTTTAACTAACTTAGTGGCTTTATTAAAGTCATAGCCTTTAACATCGCCTTTATCATTAAACTCTAACTGACTGATGCAGTAATTAAGGTCATCTGCAAAATAGTTATAAATATCAACGAACTCAGTTCTATCTACTTCCGCTTCATAATATGGAAGCGGCATTTCTTTACGGTTATAAGCCATTTGGCAAGATAAGGAGTACATAGCAACGACCACTAAAACCATAAGTGGGATGTTTAGTAATTTACTAACGGCCTTAAATGGACGGATTTTAATAAAGTTTCTAATCATTAGGACGATAAAGACAATCGATAATATCGCAATTGTTAAAACAATAATTTCAGTAAATGAGACAAAAGGCACTAGGTTAGTAATAAAGCTAGCGACTTGAATGTAGCCTCTAGAAAAGCCTCTTGTCATTGCTTCTGCGACTTCAGGATCCTTTTTAAGAACCGCGATTAAAACAATTGTTAATACAAGAATAACAATGATTAATAGTTTGATAATGATGCCACGGAGTTTTTTAAACATATTTAGAGTTTTTTACTTGCGAGATAGTTTCTCCAACCACCATAAGAGGTGATTTCTTTTTGTCCTTTGATTATATCATTAAGTCCAACGACACCTTGTACAAACGCTCCATCAATTAAAGTGATTTCCTTAATTGTTAAGCCTGGTGGCTCTTTAGAGAGGACTTGTTTTAATCCTTCTTTACTGATTTCATAGAGTTCAACATCAACGGTGTTGCCACCTTCATTGACTCTAATCATCGCAGGGTATTTATCGTTAATACTGTATAAGCGATAAGCTTTTTCAGTTTTACTTTCTTTAATAAAAGATGCTCCGGCTTCTTTGAGATTGTTCTCAAGCTCCAAGCCACGCATCAATGTGCCATTAACCGCTAAAATGAGATTATTTTGCTTCATCGTTGGAATTCCTAAGGAATTTGAATTTTCTAATATAGTGCACGATTGTGGAACATAAAACGAAGCCTAAGGAAATACCAATGAGGACGAGGCCTAATGTTGGACCATATGTCGCTATTAATCCAGTATTGCCCCAGATAATACCAGCGGCGACATAGAAGAATAAGTCACCAGGAATAAGAGGAACAATAGATGGATAGCGATATAAAACGGATGGTTCTTTCTTAACTAATGCTAAGATTTCAGAATATAAAGCAGCGCAGAAAGCGGCAACGATTGTAAAGATAAAACGATAGTCTGGTAATGCTGCTTGTAAACTGAGATAAACAATTCTTACGATTGTGCCACCGATAGCGGCAAAGACCAAGTCTTTCCATTGAATATTGAAGACTACACCAAATCCAGCGGAAGCAATAAATGATAAGACCACTAGTTCTACTGAACGAATGAAACTTGTCTTGCTAAGGGCATCAATGAATTGTTCAATTTTAAGCTCTCCCGCTAATTGGTTAAGCATCGCATATGCAGCGGCCATACCAGCCACGATTGTGCAGACTTCTAAAAGGACTTTTAATAAATCAATCACGCCATTCATCTCATTGCCACACAATAAGTTTCTTGCGCAGTTAACCATTTGAATACCTGGAATGAGGAAGAAGGCGTTAGTGATAATAACAATATAGAAATTGCTAATAAACCCCACAGCAAAGAACAGTATCGCTATCGTTGAGCATAGGAGCATACAAACAAAGTTTGTGACGATTTTATTTAATCTAATCTTGGAAGATAACTTGCCTAAGAAGAATAAGATAACGGTATTTAATAAGGTGACTAACAATTCCGCTGGACCAGCAAGGAAGATTCTAGCTAATGCCGCCATAGCGACAAGATAGCCACCAAGCATAATCCACCATGGGAAGTCATTGGATTTCACTTCATGGAGCAAATCATATAATGTCTTTTCGTCAGGGGTTGTTTCTTTAACGTGATAATAAAGATGATTGAGCTTTTTTAGTCTTTCTAAGTTAAAGGCTTGAGGAGGAACATCAGTTTGTCTATGAGCGTAGTTCTTTTGTTCGTCCTTGGCGGAGATAGAAATACGAGTGGTCAAATTAGCGCATGTCACATCATGGAGACCATAAGCGTGACAGAGATGTTCAATGCAGAGATCCACTCTTTCGATATTGGCTCCGCAGACAATCATTTGTTTACCAAGTTCTTTACAAAAGTCTAAAATGTAATCAATTCTTTCCATATACGCCCTTAAATATAGCAAAGTAGATAGTAATTATCAATTAATAATCGTTTTTTAATCGATTATTTTGAGAGCATTAAAAAAGCGGGTTGCCCCGCTCTTTGGTGTCTTTTTTGATTTAGAATAATTTGAAAATATGGTGTGTGAAGATCATGAAGATAATATCTAAAATCCAGATGATGTTCCAACCAAATATTAGACGGACTAAACCACAGACCCAGTGGCCTTCTTTAAATCTTGTGACAAAGCCAAAGATCCAAGATGTGATTGGGATGATGGCTAAAATCAAGCTCACAAGCCATGGTAATCCAAAATAATCCTTACCTGCCTTTTTTGCCATAGTAAATGTTCCTCCAAATTATGTTATTTTGTTTGTTCAACATAAATATTTTAGCATTCGCTACGGCAAATGTTTATAGCCAAATTTTATTGATTTAAAAGCTCTTTTAATTTCTTGTCTAGTTTAGGAAATTTTTTCTCTCCAAGTGGGAGCATCTTGCCATCTTTGTTTAAGAAGCAGTGGTCACTATCACCTTCTAAAACGACTGTATCTTTGACTTTCATGACATAATGCATGGTTAAGATAATGGAGTTATAAGCCTTAACACTGACTTCGATATCAATTGTGTCACCCACTGTGGAAGGTCTTTTGTATCTAATATTGTTTAAGCCAATGACAGGAGACATAACACCCATCTTTTCAAATTCAAGATAATCAAAGCCAATCTTTTTGAAGAAGTCTAATCTCGCTTCTTCCATAAAACGAATATAGTTAGAATGATGGGTCACACCCATCTTATCTGTCTCATAATATTGCACGAAATGTTGATACATATTTTAGTCCTCTTTTTTGGTTTTTATTATATAAGAAGTCTTGATTTAATCAACATAAGTAGACGTTACAATTAGGCCTAGTCATCACACTTGAAAGCGTGTCCTTAATAATACTTATTAATTATTCAACCAAATGAGATATAATCTTTTGGTATATGAAGAAACTAAAGCTGTTTTATTCTGTAACTCTATTAGGCGCTTTGATATTATCCGCTTGTAACACTGGTGTCTCAAGCACCACTAGTTTTGTGTCTTCAAGTGAGAGCAGTATCGAATCCACTTCGAGTAAAGAGGAATCAACTTCTACCTTAAGTAGTTCTTCTAAAGAAGAATCAACAAGTTCTGAAGCAAGACATGATACAAGCACTACTTCATCAAGCAGCAGTGCTTCTTCGAATAGTTCTAGCAGCGCTAGCTCATCTAGCTCAATTCCAAATTCAAGCTCCATAAGCTCTAGTTCTAGTAGTTCGATGAGTTCTTCAAGTTACTCTAGTAGTAGCTCAAGTAGCTTATCTAGTTCTAGTTCAAGCAGTAGCGTTCCTTCTAGTTCATCTAGTAGTTCATCATCTGGTTCTTCAAGCAGTATACCCATTGAAGATCCATATGAACCAATTGCGACTTTCTCTAAGAGAATGCCTGGTGAATTTGAACCACTTTCAATGGTCAAAATGTGTTATCCAAATAACATGCCTTTGAATGTTTATAAGACTATCGCTAAAGACAATAAAGTCTTACTTTTAGTCAATCCTGACTACGCTAATAGATCACGTATCGAAAGTGCGAGAACCGCGTTAACTAACGCTGGTGTTAATGTTAACAACATTACTTTCTTAGATATGAATATCGATGATGATTATGCTTATTGGGTGAGAGACTTCTCTCCATTCTATGTCTTTAACGATAAGCAATTATCAATCGTTGATTTTAATTACAATAGACCACAAAGAACGGAACAAAATGCTGTTCCAAGTAAACTTGCTACTTACTTTAATATTCCATATAACGTCATGTCTTTAACTCATACTGGTGGTAATTTAATGCAAGATGGTAGAGGCACCGCTTTTAGTGATGATTTAGTGATTACAGAAAACAACAACAACGAGACTAGAGTGCGTTCCTTAATGAAGACATATACAGGCACTGATAACTATGTTATCACTATTGACCCACAAGGTGACTATATCGCTCATATTGACTGCTGGGGTAAGATTGTCGCACCTGATAAGATTATCGTTGCGAAATTACCTAAGACTCATTCCCGTTACCAATACTATGAACAAGTCGCTAATGAACTAGCGAATACTAAGTGTATTTATGGTTATAACTACCGCGTTTATCGTATTGAAGAACCAGGTGATTCAGCTGTTGCACCTTACACTAATTCATTAATTGCTAATGGTCATGTCTATATGCCATTAGGTAGCAATGCTTCTTATAACGAAAGAGCGTTACAAGTCTATAGAGAAGCTTTGCCTGGTTATGATGTCGTGGGTTTACAAGGATTCTCTGCTTCTAACCAAAACGCTTTCTTAAACACTGATGCTTTACACTGCCGTACTCACGAAGTGCCAGACCAAAATATGGTCTTTATTGATTCTCGTGATGTTAACTATGGTAATGTCGCTTTAAAGAGTAAATATATCATTAAAACTAATGTGGTTAGCTATGCTAATGAAGAGATGAGTGATGTCAGTATCCACTACTCAATTAATGATGGAGAATATGTCACATCTCCAATGAATCAATATGAAGAGACCACTAACTACACATTTGTTTTTAACAATTTAAAAAGTGGCGACGATGTCAAATACTACATCGAGGCCACTGATGCTAAAAATAATTATAACGTTGATCCAACCTGTGGTCAGTTAGACCCTCACCACTTTGTTATTGAATAAGAACGTCTTTATATTCATCAGACGATGTCATCATCTTTACAGCGTATGAACAAATTGGATTAATCTTTTTGTTGTTCT
>CAMIVH010000061.1 GCA_946401755.1 uncultured Caryophanales bacterium
CAATTCTCTTAAATCTTTAAGATACTTTTCCATGTTCTCTATAGAGAAGTTATGTTTCTTAAAGAAATGTAAGCCACGTACACAGCCAATTAATCTGACCTTATCTATAACCGTTTGATATTCTTCATCGTTTAAATCAGAGAAATACTTTCTAGAAATGTTCTTCCATAAATAAACAGCTTTATCAAATGGAATTTCTAAGAAGTTCTCAACGATATCTTTACTGATTTGACCATATTCAAAATAAGAGTTACAAACACTCGCTAATTCAAATATTGGATGACCTGTACATAAGGTATCCATATCAATAAGCATTAATTCATTCCCTTTAGTGAGTAATTGATTCTTTAAATGGAAATCACCATGAATCAATGTCTTACTATCAGGGATATCTTCAATAATCTTTTTAACTTTTAAGTATTCTTCTTCAGTTAAGAATGATTTGATATTTTCCACATATCTGAGGTGGCTTATTTTCATATCTGGTAGAGTATCATCATCACAGACTGTGGAATGGATCTTCTTAAGAAGGGCTACTGCTTTATCGACAAAGTCATCAGTGTTCTTTTGACTTTCATTAACGTATTTAACGCATGATCCGGCGTTTAATAGTTCAAAGACTGTACCATATTGGTCTCCAACTTTAACGATATCTAACGCAATCGCTGTAGGTAAACCTAACACAAAAGCTTTCTTAGATAATTCTCTTTCGTTTTTAATATCATCTAGCAAAGCGCCTTTTTCATAGACCTTAACAATGGTGTCTGGCGCGGTAGAATATACGATACCGTGTGCACCCTTTCCAATAATTTTACAGCCTTCCACTGATACTTCACGTAAGGCTTTTTCAACACTAACGATATTAGTGAAACCTGTCATTTCAAAGATGTCGTAGACTTCAATAGAAGCATTAATAACGGATACCTTATCGTATTTCTTCTTAAGGTTTAAAACTACACGAAGACCCGCACTAGAGATATAGTTAGTCTCTTTAGCGTCTAAAACTATTTCATCATAGTTATGACCTTCTAATTGATTAAGAATATCCGCTTCTACTTCGGCGAAATTATCAAATGATAATGATTTAGGTAATTGATAAGTAAAGATCACCATATTATTCTGCTTCTTCTGGATACATTTCTTGTACTGCTTCTAAGAAACCATAATACGCTGGCTTTTTAGAATAGTTTTCATTAAAGATTAATGGGTATTGATTGCCTCTCCAGGACATATTATCAGTGACACCCCAGAAGACAATTGCATTAACTTCAGTTTTGCCACTTGCGTTACCCTCTAACACTCTAGTGGCTAATTGCTTATAAGCATTCTTTTGATTATTGAAGACTGATTCAGAATTACCGTTAACGGTAATATCTAATTCAGTTATTTGACACTTAAGGCCTTTTTCTTTAATCATTTCCGCATCTTTAATAACAGAGTCTAAAGAATAGTTATTCATATCAAGGTGGCCTTGAATACCAACACCATCAATTAGTTCTTCTGCGATAGCGTCTTTTAATAATGTTTCAAGAGCAAACTTACAGTTACTTGTTTCATAGTCATAAGCATAATCGTTATAGTAGAGCTCTTGATCCTCTTCTGCGTATTGTCTTGCGTATTTAAATGCGTAGTAGACAAAGTCTTCCCCAATTGTTTCATACCAATAGTTAGGGGCACTACCATAGTTATTGGTTTTACGAACCGCACCATTTTGCACAGCTTCATTAGAAACATCAATCGCGTACACTAGTCCAGGCCATCTTTCATTGATGGTTTCTATTGTGGTTTTAATGAAGTTTTCCATACGCGCTAGCATAGTGGTTTTAGAAACAACCGCACCACTAGCTTGATAACCCTTTTTAAAGAACCATTCTGGGGTTTGATCAAACCACACAAAAGTGTGGTGTCTAACACCGATATTGTTTTTCGCACACCAATCATAAATCTTTTCAAAAGGCGCGGTTTTAATGGCTACTTGTGTTTCATCAGTTTTTGCTAATTCTTGGCACGCAGTTTGATCTAAGATTTGTTCTGGCTTACCTTCATTTTCCGCGGTAATGGAATTGAAGTTATCTTTGACCATTTTTCTAATTTCGGTATTTCTAAACATACGAGTGGATAAACAACCACCGACTTTTAAATATGGTTCATAGGCTTTATATAGACTTTCATCATTAAATTCATAAGCTGTTTTAACGGTTTCTTCACCTAAGGTGATATTGATATCATCAACATAGAAAGCCGCATTAGAAGCGGTATTTTGTAACTTGTAGTTAAGACGAATTGCGCCTAATGTTTCTAAAGTATCATAAGAGACTGTTAATTCTCTCCAAGTGTCTTCCAAATCACTTGTGATTTCTAGTACATCGCCTTTGATGCTATTGTTCATAGAACTTGGAAATACTTCTAATTGGAAAGAGGAAATATTGCCATCACTTGGGGCATAAACATATAAGGAAATAATGTCGCCATTCTTCGCATCATCTTCGCTAAAGTATGGAGTGTCCACTAAATCACTACCAACATACATATTTGTCGCGTTTTTAACTTCAAACTTTAAAGAGGACTTATCGTAATTACCAAAGTCATTAACGATTTCACCTTTACTATCTTTATCCGCTGGGGCTAATGGTAAGGTATCTAAATCTTTAGAGGATTTCCATTCCTTCACAGTGTCACCAATTTCTAATGGTTTAGGTTCTTGGCTAGTATTGCTATTTCTATTGGCGTTACACGCCACAGTTAAAGATGCGGTCAACAAAGAGACAACAGCACATAAAAAATGTTTCTTATTATTCATACAACACATTTCCTTTGCAAAAATATTATACAAATAATTATTAGTTAATAAAAAGCCATTTCATCGTTAATGAATGGCTCTTTATCTTTTTATTAGAATGTATCTAGATATCTTTTTCTTGCTCTTCTTTATCGCTACGGAAATAGGCTCTATCTTGTGCAATTTGTTTTAAACACTTTTCTCCGTGGATGAAGCATTGTTCATCAGTGGGTTTAGCAAAAGAAGAAATGATAAGGCCGATGCCTATGACAGCAGTGATAACTGAGGCGGCAATATAAATAATCATACGCGGATCTTGATATAAAAACTGCGTATATTCATGACCAACTTGTTTTTCTATTACCGCACCAAAAGCAAACACCATGATAGGTATAAGAGCAGCACTTGCGATAGCGCCTATGCCAATGCCTCTTTTAATCCAATAAAGCTTTGGATAATTTTCTCTACCATAATCAATGACTTGTTGTCTGGTATATTCTTTATCACCGTATTGGTATGTATTTGCCATAATAATCACTCCTTATCTATGTTTTTTTCAAATTCGATTATAGAGCAAATAATTTAAAAATAAAATATAAGTCAGTTATGCTTTTACTTTTGATAAACTATAGATAGCAATTATTGCTAGGGAGACATTTATGGATATCAAAAAAGGTAATCAGGATTTTTTAAACATCCTAGAAAACAATAAAGAGTTAAAAGATAGAAGAGATGAACTAGTTAAAGGACAACATCCCGATACTTTAATCATCACCTGTTCTGATTCTAGAGTGGTCCCAGAATATATTTTCAATGCCTCTTTAGGGGAATTGTTTGTTATTAGAACCGCGGGAAATGTTATTAACGAAGGTGAACTAGCGACAGTTGAATACGCGATTGAACACTTAAAAGTTAAACGCATTATTGTCTTAGGTCATACACATTGTGGCGCGATTCACGCAGCGATAAATAACGAACACGGTATGTATTTAGACCCAATTTTAAATAGAATTAAGACTAATATCAGTATCATCACCAATGAAACAATGGCGGCTAAGATGAACTCCATTGGTGAAGCGGAATATTTAAGAGAAAAATTCCCTAACTTTAAAGGTACAATTGAATCAATGATGTACGACATCGAAACATCGGATGTTTTCTAATATGGATAATACTGCGAAGAAATATAAACTCTCAATCTAGTCTTTGACTATGAGGGTTGTGGACTTACATAACAAGAAGATTATTAAAGAATATAAAGGTTAGTCTTGTTCTATAACAGCCTGGAAGTAATTGCGTAATAATCTGAATCATATTCATGACCATCAACAACAATCTTCTCATTAGAAAAAGTATCTTTCATATTAACCTTGGTATATCTTCTCCAGACAAGCGTATTTAAGTCTTTATTTAGGAATGTTTCAAAATAAGCACGTTTAGGATCATCACTACCATCTGGATCAAAATATGAGACCTTAATAACATTTTGCTTCTTACCATCATATTCGAGGATATAGTCTTCAGCATTAGTAAAGATCATGTTCATATAGTTAAACTTTTTATCAAAGCCCCAGTCATCTAAGAAATCTTGATCTTTATAAGTCTTAATAATTCTTTTACCATCTTCTAGATATGATTCACCAGTCCACGCTATACCATTATCTTTAATAGAGACATATTGGTTATATCTTCTAACTTTAGAGAAATCTTTAGTATATTCTTTTACCGCTATTTCGACACTTTCAATATCATGAATTAAGGCTTTGCCTACGACATAGATGTGATAAGAATAATCACGAATAAGAGCGTTATTAGTGACATCATATAAAGCCCAACATACTTCTTCTTCCGGCTTTAACTTAATAAACCAGTTTGGTAGCTCTTCATATCTAATAGACTCATCATGCTTTTTAACATATGTGAGTTTTAAATCTTTAATGATAGTAGGTAACTTATTAACCGCAAAGCCATTAAGCAAATCATCAGTGGAGACATTTAAAATATCAGCGAGTTTTTTAAGCATTAAGATGTTTGGATAGTTAAGTCCCGCTTCCCACGAATAAATTGTTTGTCTCGACACATTAGCGAGATCCGCTAAGTCTTCTTGTGACAAACCATTTTTCTTTCTTAACAAAGTTAGATTCTTTTCAAATTGCATATCTATTCACCTCAACGCAATCAATGATAAAGCAATGGTAAATAACCATCCACCAAGTAAATATAACTTATTTTGTAAGAAAAATCTTACATTTTATTATTTGTTAGTCTTCATCCATATCATCGATGAACATCGTTTCATCTTCCACTGGATCGTCACTATAACCATATTTAGAAGATGATTTGTTTTTAGATGTATATCGATAGTTACCTCTAAGCTTGTTGTAGAATGCAACCGGTTTAATCAAAAAGAAACCAACGATTAGAAATAATAAGGCAAACCAAAACATTGAATAAAGTATTGTTAGGAAAATAGCTAAACCATTATTCTTCATATTTTAAAAGCTTCTTCAAATATTCTGAGGTTATTAATATCAGGATAGATGCATAAGTAGATGTTCTTTAATGTTTTAGGTTTGTAATCATGTAGGGCTTTATAGCAAATCTTTACTGCTTCTTTGATTGGATAGGCAAACGCTCCTGTTGAAATAGA
>CAMIVH010000062.1 GCA_946401755.1 uncultured Caryophanales bacterium
TGGTCTAATGAATCTTAAATGCAAGATACCATTTGGAAATAGCGTTTGTTCAAAGGTATCTAATTGAATCTTTGGCACGAAGAATAATTCCACGAATAAGGTTTCAGAACCCACTACCTTTTCATAGTAGTATCTAACATAACCTAGTTTCTTTAAATCATCTTTTTCAGTTGTTTTTTCTGAATATGTAAAGCCAACGCTTTCTAAGTATGTGCGATAAGCGCTTACTTGATCGCTAGCGAGATAATCTTCATAGAAGATTGTCATAGGCACTTGTTCGTCATATGTCACATATGAGTCGTGAGCATAACTTGTGCCTGTAGGAGCATTGATGTCCATGGCAAACATACTATTGATAGCGGTTTTAACTTCACTAGGGAATTCATTAGTGATTTCTAATCTAGGAGCGTTTGCTAAATAATTAGTCACACTTTCATGTGTGGTTGTTCCTAAATCCTTAACGGTGAAACTCATTTTAAATGTTCCAAAGTCATTAGAGGTTGCCACTGTCTCATATTTAGCGGATTTGCCATCACTAGCAAGAGTTAATGTACTTGTGAACGAATCACTACCTCCCGCTAAATAACCCTTGCCGTTATCTAATTCCCCTATGAGGACGCTGACTTCTTGTTTGGTGGATGTGTAGACAAAGTCATTCGCAGTCTTCTTCCAACTATCTTTGATTTCTTTTAAATCATAAGTAGTATAGAAATACTCGCATATCCCAATGTCTTTGTTAGGTGTTTTACATCTATCAATTTCAATACCATTTCCAACAATATCGAAGTGAAATAGGCCTTGATCTAAATATTGGCAGTATCCATCATCACCATAGTATTCTGCGTTAGCGCCAAAGTAATGGTTAGTTAGAATCTTGTCATCGATGATTTTCTGTTCAAAACATTCTTCATCAATCAAAGTGGAATTCTTTAAGGCTAGATTAGCGTGAAACAAATCAAATAACTCACTTGGAGTAGGTGGAACTATCACACTACTAGATGATGAACTAGAACTACTACTAGTCGCGCTAGAAGTTAGAGAACTATATATTGATGAAGCGCTAGAAGATTCACTGCTTGGAGCAGATGAAACCTCACTAGTGCTAGTGATAATACTAGACTCACTAGAGCTAAATTCACTACTGCTGCCCAAAACTGAATTTGAGCAAGCAGTAAGTGTCATAAGCGCAATGATTGGAAGTATTCTTTTCATATTAAGCATCTTTGTAGGTGATGTTAAATGATGCCCCTAAAGTACCGACGTTAATGATTTTGCCATTGATAGTAATCTTAGCGCTGTAGTTTGTTACTTTGGTAAAGCCAGCATCAACACACGCTTGTGTTAAAGCTTTACGATAGTCATCCGTGAAGGATTTACCATCTTTGAGTTTAATTTTTAATGTTAGGCTACCACTATCAGTTGAGCCAAAAGTTCCTTCATCAAAGAAACCGCTGTAGTTTTTGTCGTAAAGATAAGGAATAACGGCCGCTCTTTCTTCGCCCATTAATTCAACCATCTTAGCATAAGCTGCTGGTGATTCTTCTGCCCATGATGTTGGCTTTGGCGCATCTTTGATTGTTGCTAATTTAGCAACTAAATCTTTTTCAAAATTAGATGTTAAGCCAGTTGTGCCAAACATAAAGAGTTGAGCATATTGAGCAGTTGTAGAACCATCAGCGTATTTGAAGTTGATGGAACTGATGTGGTCACCATAAATAGTGAATTTGATTGTGCCATCTAAGGCATAATCTTTCCAATAGAAGTCATTGAATAAGCCTGCACCAGCGTTTAAGACACCTTCTTTGAAGACGATGTTACCATCGATATCAAATTGCATGGTTTCTGGGGCAATGTTAAGGCCTAATAATGACGCTAATGTTTGGCCTTCCGCCATTTCAACATCACCAATGAGTTTAGCGGTTGCTTCGCCGTTATTGTCAGTAGCAGAGAATTCAATCACACCATCATCTAAAACATGATAGCCTTTGTATGTTGTTTGACTGTTTTTATAGTTTTTAACTAAGATGGTCTTTTCTGTAACTTTGATAGTGATTAAATCACTTGGTGAATAGTGATCACCAATCATTAATGTGTAATTAGCACCACTTTCAGTTAATTCATCCATATAAGCTTTAACTCTTGTTGTATCCGCATCCGCTTCAAATGGGGCTGGAGCAGCAATTGTTTCATATGGTAAAACTTCGATTTCAAAGACATACTTGCCGTATTTATAAACTGGAGCATCATCTGTACCAGTGTTATAGAGTTGGTTTTGTGTTTCACAAGTGAAGGAAACGATTTTACCGTTTTCTTCTTTAGCGGTGATATAAGCAAGAGCGTTATCACCAATGTTAGCCCACGCTAAGAACTTAGCAACAGCATCAGAACTATAGCCCATATAAGAATATGTATGAGGTGTTGTTAATCTGAAATCTTCTAATGTGAGGGTAGCAAATGGGAAGGTAAATGAATCCCAGTCACCATAGTGTGTTGTAACAACTTTGTTGTCTGGGCCAATGCCAACATAGTTAGCGTTGCCTTGTTCATCTTTTTCATAGAAGTTATGGATGGTTGTGCCTCTCACCACTTTATCTTCGATTAAGTATTTTTCATCGAAGTGGTATTCGCTTGTACCTAAAACAGTAGCTGTTTCACCAACGAATTGTTTAATTGTGGCTTTGAGGTGCGCTTTAGTAAGCATAAAGGAAGAAGCAACTTCTTCACTCATGCCGGTATCACTGACAGTGACATTTTTCATAGCGGCATCTAAGACTGGGGCCACTGTTTTGCCAACATCAGAGAATTTGATGTAACCAAAAGCATTTGTGCTTTCTTCATCAATTTGATTTGTTTCTGGATTGATGTAAATGACTCTAGCATTTAAGTCAAAGTTATTATCAAAGCTGAATTCAATCTTATCAGCATATAAGACGTATTGAGAGCCAACGATTGCAGACATCGCGACGATTGTATTGTTATCTGCGGTATAGAAAACACCGTTGTTTTCTTCAAATGTTAATGCATCAACATCAACATAATGTAAGCCATCGGTATCATATAAATCAGTAGCGATAACACCTTCACCATTGCTATTTTGATAAACAATATCATTACCAATGATGAGTTCGTTGTTCACGAGTTTGATATAGTGAGCAACTTTATCGAATTGTGTATCTGGGATGATGTTAGTAAATAAGGCTTGGCCTTCATTACTTTGGGCATCAAAGAAATAGTTTTCCGTTCTATAGATTTTGTTAACGCCTAATAAGTTATTAGCAGTCACTGTAAAGTTTTGGCCTTCTTTCATTGATTTTAAGAGGGCCTTAACTTTGTTAGCGGTTCTAGCAAATGTCACTGTGATTGTGACTGTACCATCATTATAGTCACCATCTTTATGAGCGGTAACAACATATGTACCTTCTTTTGTGGCACTGAACACACCACCATTGACGGAAGCACCTTCGGTTGTGGTATAGGTGACGCCTTCGACGTTAGAAGTAAGTGTGACGCCTTCATTAACATCGACATCTGTTTTGCTAGCGGTAATTTCAATATTTACCTTTTCAAAGACTTCGATGGTAATTGTGCCATCATTGTAATCGCCATCCTTATGAGCGGTGACCACATATGTTCCCACCTTTGTAGCGGTGAAAACACCATTAGCGACCGAGGCACCTTCTTCAGTTGAGTAAGTAACGCCTTCGACGTTTGAATTAATTGTTAATTGTTCGTTAACTTCCACTTTGGCTTTATCGGCGGTTAAGACAATATCTGTTTTAACAACGATAGAACTGGAACTAGATGTAGAGTTAGAAGTTGATGAGCTAGATTCACTTGAACTAGTGGATGATGTAATAGATGTGTCACTGCTATTGGATGATGTAGCACTACTGCTTGTTGGTGCTTGACCAAGGTCACAGCCGGCAAGAGTGCCTACCAAAGCTAAGCTAAGTAACACTGTTTTGATAGATTTTTTCATGTTCCGTTTCCTTTCTTCAACAGTTAAAAGACTACTCGCATGCGTATGATAAAGCAAAAGGTATTTATAAAATTTTTATTTTATAAGCGAAAACCGCAAAAAAAGCAGCTTTGTTTTAGTAACAAAGACTGCCTTATGCATATTTTATTAATTGATATTAGTAGCCGAAGCAGAATCTAATGCCGAAGACGGCTGTTAAGATAGCACCGATAACAACGGCGACAATTGAAAGAACTCTAGCGACGATACGATAAACTTTAAATTTAGTATCTACTCCTTCTAGAGAAGTGACTCTACACATTGATAAGGAGATGATACCCATAACCATTGGAGCGGGAATAACCACTAACGCTATAATGGCTCTTGTTAATGTATCACCAGAGAAAGAGAAAAATGATGGGAAGATTGCATACAGAAATAAGATGCTTGAAGCAATAATCCCTAATATAAAGGCTGTTTGAAGACTACTTTCTGTTTTATTCATGTTTTGTGATTCCTTTCACTTATTAGACGTATTAAATATTAATAACTGCTAAAACTATTTTGTAAACCAGTAAATTATATTCCGAGATAGGGAAGTATATAAGTCCTCATTAAGTTTTTCAACGCTTCCCACATCTTTTTCTAGATAGCGTTTATTCATAACACTATTGATAAAGATTAACCCCACTCTTGGTTGCTCTTGTAGGAGTTTTTTAATCTCTTCCTTTGTGTAGTTCGTTTCATATTCAATGCTATAGAGAAAATCTTTGCAAAACATATGTTCTATCGCTTTTTTCTTCATTTCATAGAACTTCAAAGCGAATTCTTTGGCTTCTTCGTATGAAGCATGGGACTTTGCTTCAAAGGAATGCATATCACGGAAGGTTGTACCATCTTTGATATACTCTTCTCCATCAACCATTAGATAGGCAAAGCGAATATCTAATTTGGATAATTCTGGGTGGTGATCAAGGTATCTATAATATGGTTCATATTTCTTATAAAAATCCATATTGTTTTTGTTATTCTTGATATCTTCTTTATTTGCTTTCTCAAGCGATTGGTATTCTAAGAGAAGAGGTTCTGCAATTGAACAATAGTCTTTAGACATCAATTTGTTTAATTCGTTAGTAAGGGCTAAGAATTCGTCTTTTAAATAATTAGTTTTAAATTCATCTAGATTCTTGTATTTCTCATCGCGAGAAAAACGACCAAACCACCAGTCTTCATGATAGTAAGAAGAATAAAATAAATCGACATAGTCATAGGACTTGTCGCCCATAATAGCGGGCACTAATGTCTCACCATCTATTTCATAAACTAGAAGTGGCTGATATAAGGGAGCTCCTAATAATCTCTTTGATACAGGTTTATTTTCCATACAAGAATAATCATCCTATTT
>CAMIVH010000063.1 GCA_946401755.1 uncultured Caryophanales bacterium
CTCTTCTTTGAATAAATATTGATTGTGAAATTGACTTCAGCGTAATCAGAAAGTTCAAAAGCAAATGGATCACTTGATGCTCTTGCAAAGAATGGATAGTCAATCATGAAGTTGTCTTCAACACGAGTAGAAGAACTATCAGCGCACACTCTTGCTTCAATTAAGTTCAATCTACAATCACTTCTTACATCAACATTGCAATAACCGGTTGCTCCAGTGCGATAGTCATAGGACATAGGTTCTTGTGAAAAGATGTGGCCCATGTCGTGTAATACTGCGCCATTTGCGTAGAATTGAACACTGACACCTTTTGCAGGGTGCATGACATTGTTTTCGTCATACCAGTTCACTTGTGCATTTAATCCCGTTCCAACACGTTGATTAATACCTGAATTTCTAACTGTGCTGATGGTAAACTCCATATCTTGTTTATCGCCAAAGATATAATTCACATATGCCTCTTCTGCGGTAGGAACGAATGGATCAAAAATAATTGATGGTCCACCGGTCCAGTCACCTGGTTCAAAGCCTCTCAGAAATCTTGGTGGATTAGGAATTGGTGGCCATGGATCTGGATCTGGAATTGGTGGCCATGGATCTGGATGAGGATCTGGATTAGGATCTGGTATATCGGGTAATTCAGGCCCGGTAATTCCGCTACTTGTCCCCTCAAATGATGGACTGCCGTTTGCCAAAGCTGCTCTTTGCTCAGGCGTTGCGACATAATTCATAAAATATTTTGCTAAAACATCTGCTTCAGACAAGGCAGAATAACAATTAGTTTGTCCATCATTGTAAATGTAAATGGTTTTTGTAATTGTTTTGAGCGATGCTTTTGATGAGCCAACTCCGAAGGCAACCATAACTGCTTGCTTTGTTTTGGTCGCGTCAGCAATAATAAAAACATTAGCGCTATAAGTTTGTTTTACTAATCGAACGTTCACACCAGGAGTAGTTTTAACTACTCTAGCATTGTAGATTCGTTTTTCGCTAGTAAAAACGGCTCTAGCTTCATCACCATTGGATATCATATCGTTGATAATGAAAAACTCTGTGCCGTTATCGTTTGGAGCGCGACAGACCATTTCTTTGGTCTCTCGATTCGTTTTCTTGAAATCACTTGCAACTTTATTTCCAGCGCCAAAGCTAGCAGCTAGCATACAAACAAGTGATGCAATAACAACTTTTGAATGCATTTTAATACCTCCTTTGCATAAAAAAGTAATTTCACAATAAGGAGGCTTTATGAAAAATATAATAAAAGCGAGCACCTTTATTTTTCTTCCCAAGTGGTTTTTGAAGTGAACAATAAACCACTATTCTTCTGTGCTTTATAATCACAGAAGTCACATAGCTTTCTTACTGTGTTTGGGATTTTAAGAAAAAACAGGATGCACCGCAGTTTTTGCTTATAAAATCTTAACTATAAGTTTATTTATTCAAGAGTAATAATCAATAAAAATCTAAAATGTGAAGCACCATCAAAAAAGTATGATAATGCCAGGTTTTTATAGAAAATAGCTTAAAAATTGCCATTTTTGAAACAGAAATGCATTTTTTGTCGTGTTTATCGATGAAAAATATATAGTGTTCAATGTTTACAAGTGTTGGTTTTTGTTATCATAGTTTTTTCAATAAAAAAAAGACGGACTGCGATAAAACAAGTCCGCCTTATTTATTTCACATCTAACTACGCGTTAAACAAACTTCTCCAATTATAGAAATGTGTTTCTTCTACTGGATAGATATGATATTCAGGGTAGAGTAAATGTTGGATAGACACACCTGATGCAGGGTTTGAGCCTCCATTATAACCATAACCAGCACAATGGAAAACTAGTTCGCTATATGCCGCTCTTACTTCGTTAATCAGGCTTCCAAACACACAGAAAACGTCACTTTGCTCTAAGCGGTCAAGAAAAATCCCGCAATCACAATTTCCATAACCTCTACCGTGCCATGGTTGAGTTGCAGAAGCATGTACGCCAAATTGATAAGTTGCTTCAACGATGCCATAAAATTCTTCTCTATTGGCGTTGACGGCGGTGTACATAGCACCAGCTAGTTGTTCGAATTTATTTTTATATGTGTCCATCTTTCTAAGATCAAGGGCAGTGAGATTCAATCCCCAAGATGGGCAGCAATTGCATCCGGCTGCTGGCATTGTTTCGCAAATTTCAATAATTAGATCTTCAGTACTTGCGTGATTAAATAAATCATCAACCCATGCATTATAGGCCCAACCCATATCGGCAGATTCTTCTTCTTCTGAAGCAATTTGATAGTTGAAGTATGGTGAATTGAATTCCGCCACATCTTGAACTTGCATGACACATGCATCGTAACCGATGAATTCAAATTTATCGATGTTATTTGCGCTGAAAACATTTGCGCATGCCGCAGCTATTTCTGATGATCTTAAAGAGTCATCTTGTCCACTAGGCATTCCATAATCATCAAAGCATACACCTTCAACACCACCACCGTGGTTATAAAGGATTAAACCCATTTTGTCAGCAGCAAATTCTTCAACGCCCCAGGCTAAGAAATCTTGGAAGGTAGACTGAAGACCCATGTTTGCCTTTGTGACTCTTCCTTCACCGCCACCATATGGTTGGAATGTTCCGTTTCTCAAAGAATAACGATGGAGATAGTTGTCTTCGCTACCAGTATTACGGTTGATATTTGTTTCGACAATAATATCCACATCGTTTGGTTGTTGAACAGAAACGCTTTCAATTTCATCCATTTGTGACATTGTGTTCAAGCCACACATATAAAGCATAATTGTCCAGCTAGGAACTGGAGGGATTTCTTCCTCAACACTGATTGTATAACTTGCATATTCCCAGTCACATTCTCTCACTCTTACGAAAGCTCTTTCGCCAGCCTCTAAATAACAAGAAAGTTTGAAATTGTAGCCAATTCCGTCATCATCGTTGTAATCAGTTCTCGTGGCTGGGAAATCACCAACATATAAATCGCCATATGTATCATAATCACCAGTTGTTTGGAATGTATATGTTCCAGCAGATGGCGCTTCAAAGAAATACCATTTAGCGTCGCCAGCAGATACTGAGTGGGTATAAGTATCAGTATTTAAAGGATAACATTCAACGTTACTACCGCATGTTGAACAATGAATCATATCATTATGACCATGGCCATATGGAGCAAATGAGTTGAATGTATGTTCGTTTGTAGATGATCTTCCACACGCGCAAGCCATTGTATGGAATGCATCGTTATTTGAAACACGTGAGTTATATGCGTGTGCTTGTGTTATATATGCACCACATGAACAAACTAATTTATGGTTTTGAGAATCTCCATAATTCACTATTTGGTTGTAAGCATGGGTGTGGGCTGGTGAAACGGAAAGTGTATAGTTTGTCGCAGACCAGTTATTACCTCTCACTCTTATGAAAACCCATTGATTATCGCTTACAGTTCTAGTATGAGAAACTACACCGATGTTTTCTGTGGTGAAAGAAGTTGTCATACTTGTTGGATAATTACCAAGATAGAACTCCATATATGTATATGAAGTGCTGCCTGTTAATCTAAAGGTGTAACTGCCGGTATTTTCAGCTTTGAAAACATGCCATTTAGCATCATTAGTCGCGATAGAACCACTAGAAGAATTTTCAAGTGTTAAGATATCAGGTTCGATATAAGCGTCACATTTACTACAGCGAATCATGCCGTTATGGCCGTGACCGATTTCAATATAATCGTTAAAGGTATGTTGTTGTAAGATAGAGTTACCACAACTACAAACAGCTCTGTGCATAGCGTTGTTGTATGTTTCATATGAGCTTGTATATGAGTGGACATGTGGGCTATATACTTCAACCCAAGCATTACAGCCAGAGCAGTGCTTCACTTGATAATCACCAACGCTGTAAACAGCGTCAAATGTATGTGAAGTGGAATAGTTATAACCGCATTCACAAATACGTCTATGAGTATTTTGATCTCTGTATGAACACCATGAATATGAATGGGTGTGGCCACTTGGTGTTAAAGCAATCCATCTATCACAAATGGAGCAGTGAACCATATCTCTGCCGTGGCCAGAAAATTCATCATCAATATTTAAATCTACAAGGTGATTTTCCCCACAGCTACAAAATTCTCTGTGCTTTGTACTGCTATAATAGGCAGTACGATTGTCGTACACATGGTTATGCGATGCGGCTATCGTGTATGAGCCTGCACGGTTGTAATAATCTCTTACACGAATATAACGTGTCTGACCACATGTCATATCAAGAGCAAACCTAAAGTTGCGGTCTGAACCTGATATGTCATCACGATTTCCATCATCAGGGCTAACTGTTCCATAGTTTGTCCCTAATCCCAAATAGATTTCAGCAATAGGGTCCATGTTCGTGGTAGATGATTGGAACCAGAATCTGCCATCAAATGGCGCAGTGAATGTGTACCAGTTGGCACCGCCACTGTTTAACAAACCAGAGCGAGAACGAGTTATAAACAAATCAGGTCTCACTGTTGTGCTCGCAGCAACAGCTTGCTTAGGCTGCGGAGCTCTTAGAGCTTGGCTAGCAGGCTCAACGACATCACAAGCGTCTTTTTTAGCATTGGCTCCAACAGTGCTCGCAACTACAGGAGCAAGGCTAATCGCCAATCCAAAAATAAGCGATGTGATAATTACTTTTGAATGCATCTTTAATACCTCCTTTACATCAAAAAGTAACTCGTATTTTTATATCAACCATTTGGTTTTAGAAGGCATAGTAAAAACATGTATACACCCTCTTTTTCCACTATTATGCGTGGCTACCAAACAGTTTTCGTATTTTGGTAGTGATTTAGACGCAATAAAAATAGGCAGTATCTAACTTTTATTGTTCTCAAATCTACTTTCAATATAACTCTTTATATTTAATAGTCAATTATTAAATAAAAGTGACAATAGTAACAAAAAATTTCGACACCGTCTAAATTATTTGTTTAGCGCTTTTAAAAGGCAAAAAGCATGAAAAAAGACGACAATTACTGAACTTTACAAGGTTCAATTTTTGTCATCATTCTTTTTTTAGTTTGTTATGAATTAATCTAACTATTTACCAGCGAAGAGATCCGCTAATTCTTTGTTGTTGTAGTTAGCAGCGCCATAAGTTTCTTTAGCGTACTTTAAGCCATATTCGTAGTCTTCTTTTGTGAAGGCGTTTGTGGCTTCGTTAGCAAAGATAACTTCGTAGTTATTTTGGAAGGCATCCGCAG
>CAMIVH010000064.1 GCA_946401755.1 uncultured Caryophanales bacterium
CTTTAACTAAAAGACGGCTAAGATTCTTTTGCTTTTCAGTAGAAGGAGTGGTGCCTGTATTCTCATCGGCTTGTGTATCAATCTTTGCATAGCGGATAAATCTTTCAATGTTTTTGTCCATAAATCTTCTCCCTTGAATGCCACTATTATATATGCGCATAAGGAAACATAGTATCTTTTTCTTTTCTAAGAAAACAAAAATATATAGAATAGGTGATATGATTAGTAAAATTGTATTTGATTTAGATGGCACTCTTTGGACAACGGAGGAAGCCTATATTGAGAGTTATAAAAAAATCGCTGAAGAGTTTTCATTTACTCCTGAAAGTGATGATGTTGTAAGAGAATGTCTTGGCGTTAAACTTGAACAAGTTGTTTTAAAATTGTTCCCACATTGCCCTGATAAAGAAACAATGGGAAGAATCGCTGTTAAATATGTCGCAGAATACTGCGCTAAAAACCCAAAGTTTTGTTCTAAAGATATCGTTAGTTTATTTGAAGAGTTATCAAAGAAATATGACTTGTATATCATGTCTAACTGTCCAAGAGTTTTCCTTGATGGCTTTATGGCTGTTTCTAATTTAACTCCTTATGTTAAAGGTACTTTCTCTATTAGTGAAGGTAATAAGGAACAACACTTAGAAAAAGTCACTAATGGTTATAAAGATAGAATCCTTTTCGTTGGAGATTCTCAGTTTGATTACGATGAAATCTCTAACCATAAATGCGTTCAATTCTGCTATGCAAAATATGGCTATATGGCATGTAGCAATTATGAATATCACATTGATGCTTTAGATGATATTTTGACTTTAGTTAAGCAAATAGAACGTAAGGAAAGAATGATTGATCATGATGATTATCAAATCTATTCCTCCCACGATAGCAATATCACAGTTATTAACTTCAAAGATTACTCAATGTTTGGATTTATTGAATATTCAAATAAAGAAGACTTCGATAACGTCATTAAACAAATAAAAGCGGAATGTAGGAATAAACTCATTGGCCCAATAGATGGCAAAACATGGTACACATATCGTTTAGTTTTGGATAATTTTGATTGGAAACTCTATCCAGATTGTATAAGCAATAAAGAAATTAATGATGTTTTGGAAAGTAATGGTTTTAAGTTATTCCATTCTTACTCATCGACATTATCTAAAATGAATGAAAAGATTTGGAAAATGGCAAGGCGAATCAAACTTCCTAACGAATACACTTCATCGATCGTCGTTGGTGAAGATTGCTATAACTATTTGGAAGAAATGTATGATGCCGCGAGCGAAGCGTTTGAGAAGGCTGATTACTATAGAAGTATTAACTTTGAAGATTTTAAAGAAATATATGTTGAAGCTTTCAAGAGTGTTACTCCTGTTTTAATGACTATTTCAAAAAACAATAAATTAGTGGCGTTCATCTTCTCTTATGAAGATCCTGAAAAGAGATTCTTTGTTTCAAAAACTATTGGTATTAGAAAATCCGAAAGAAACAAGCTTCTGTTGTTAAAACTTATAGACATTGGCTATGACTATGTATCTAAGCAAGGCTACGATACTTTACTTCACCATTTCCAAAATGATAGAACAAAAGTAATGGAATCAATTTCTTCTGGTTACGAAATTAGAAAGAAGCATTTCGGATTATTTAAATATGAGAATAAATAACAAAGTTTGTACGAGATGTGTTAACGATAAAACCGTCAAGCACATTCACTTTAATAAGGATGGTGTGTGTTCTTTTTGTGAGGCCTATGATTCTATTAAAGACAAACTTCACGATTATGAGAATCTAGAAAGGCTGTTCCTTAAAAAGATTAAAAATTCAGGACATAGATATGATGCCACAGTGGGCTTTTCTGGTGGGAAAGACTCTACCTACGTTTTATATAAATTGGTTAAACAATACGGCCTTAAAGTCAAAGCGTTCACTTTAGATAATGGTTTTATGTCTCCTGAGGCAAAAGATAAAATCAATGCCATTGTTAAAGAACTCGGCGTTGAACACGAATATGTTGTTTGCGACAACAGTATTCTTAAAAAGATGTATAAGTATATCGTTTCTAGATATCTTTCACCTTGTATAGCGTGTTCTTTTCTTGGCTACGCAGCGATGATTAATTATCCATCAAAGATTGATGCGGCAGTGATGATTCATGGTAGAAGCATCCCCCAAATGATGCGTAGTTACCAAATTGCAGATACTGATTATTTCAAACCAATGATTGAAGATGGCTTAGTAGAAGATAGTAAGGATCCAGCGGAATTATATGCCCAAATGATTAATGTGATATCTAAACTCGTTGATAAAGATTTAGCGAAAACCATCAAAGATGTTTTGCTTGTCGACGGCTATAAAAATGGATCTAGACCTTTTATTGGCTACTTCTTGTATCATAAATATGATAAGGACGCTATTATAAAAGAACTAGTGGAAAATACTTCTTGGAGAGTTACTTCTGAGGAAGAACATTTTGATTGTATGATTCATCATGGCGCTCTTTATCTAAAGAACTTAGTGGCTAGAAGAAGTCATTTGATGCCTGAAATATCTGTACAAATTAGAGAAGGCACAATCACTAGAGAAGAAGGCTTGGAAAAATTAAAAACTAACGATGATGTCGAACTAGCAAATAAAGAAATTAAGATGCTTTGTGATTACGCTAGCATATCGTATAAGAAACTAATGCTAAAAGCAAAAATCTACGCAAAACGATGGTGGTAATATGAAACTATTTCTTAAGAGATATGCATTAAATATTGTTCTCTCAATTAGTTTTTATAGTCTCATATTTTTAGTGTCTTTCTTGATTAATAACGAAGTCCATTTCTTCCATTACTCTTTAATCATGTTTGTTTCTTTCTTCTTATTGATAAGAGTGTGCGATGATTATTTTGATTTTTATAAAGATAAGATAAATGATAAGGTCTTATTCAATAGAATTACCTTGTTAATTACCGCTATTTGTTTAAGCGCTATTTATATTGTTTTCACTATTATCTCTGGATGTTATTTGTTTTTTGCTTTGTACGCTCTATTAATCATTTCTCAACTTATTAGGAAGTGGTATATCACTAGTTTATTAGCACCCGTGGCTTGTATTTTTATTTGTTTTTATGCTTTTAAAGAACTAGTGCCCGCTATTGTGTTTACAGCATTAGCGTTTGTATTGTCCATCATTTTTGCCTTTAGAAAAAAGAAAACTATATATTCACTTAATGAAGTAGGAGGTAAAGGCTATCACTTGTTAGAGATGGATTTAAAAGAAACGCCTAAATTTATCGTGGTTCCAGCTAGCGCTTTATTTCCTTATAGCGAAGAACTTGTTGAAGCCTATATTAAGAGTTTCTGCAAAAAGCATAAATTATACGCTGTTAGATCTTCAGGCGTAGATGAAGATAGTGATAATTATTCTTTTGCAGGAGTGCACGATACGTTCCTCAATGTCAAATATAACGACATTAAAGAAAACATTAAGAAAGTGATAAACTCTGCTACTTCTGAACTAGCCATTAATTATCGTAAAAATAACCATCTACAAACAAGCAATATCCGTATTGCTGTTGTGATTCAAGAAATGGTGGATGCTGATTATGCGGGCGTAATAAACACTATTAACCCAGTGACCAATAATACATTTGAAACTGTAATTTCTGTTTGCAAAGGTACAGGAGAAAAGCTTGTTAATGGAGATATTGATGCTACTAATTACTATGTAAATGGTAAAAATATCATAACTAAAGGCGAAGACATCTTGTCTAAAGAACTAATTAACAAAGTCGTTAAATTGAGTAATAAAGCGGCATTAAAAACGGATAGATTCCAAGATATCGAATTCGCCATCAAGGGCCATAAAGTCTATTTCTTACAAACTAGAGCAATCACCACATATAAAGATATCAATTCTAAGGAATTAACTTTATTGATAGATAATTCCAATATCATCGAATCTTATTATGGAGTTGTCTCACCTCTAACCGCGTCTTTTGCTAAAGAGATTTATGAGGCTGTCTATAAAGCAACATTTGCTACGGTTAAAGCACCTAAAAAGATTATGGATGCGTTAGATAATTCATTTAAAAACATGCTTTATGTTTATGAAGGAAAAATTTATTATAACCTCTTCAGCTGGTATCGTGTAACGGGTGTTTTTCCTTCTAGGAAATCTCTTTCATATATGGAAAGCATGATGGGGGTTAAAACTAGCTCTTCTAGCAAAAGAAGAGTTAAATTTGGTTTATTTAGCTTAATCAAATCCGGAACGATATTCTTACATAAACTCACCAATATCATTCCTTTATCAGATAAGTTCTTAAATAGGTTTAACGAAATAGTGGGTCCATATTATGGAAAACAATTAAATCTCACTAATGAAGAATGCATCAATTTATACAATCAAATATCAAAAAATATTGTCCCTGAATTTACCACTCCAATTTTCAATGATACTGCGGTGATGTTTTACTTTGGCTCTTTAAAAGAAAAAGCAAAGAAATATCAAGATGCTGATAAGATTATCGCTACCGCTATTAATAATAACGGGGAAGTAGAAAGTGCTGCTTCTGCCACTGAGTTTGAAAAGATTTTAAATTACATTAATTCAAATAAGACCATTAAAGAAGAATTCATCACCTTATCAACAGAAGAGTTAATGAACAAATATCATCAGAAAGATAACGCTCTTTCCGAGATGATTAGTGGGTATGTGCACGGCTATGGTTCAAGAGTGATGGATGAGTTAAAACTAGAAACCATCACCATGATTGAAGATCCAAGTATGATTTTTAAGATGATTAAACAATCTTTAACTTTCGAATCTTCTTCAACAGTAACAATTGAAAAAGTTGAGATTCCTAAGAAGTTAATAAAGCTCGCTAATAAAGCTCGAAAATATATTAAAAATAGAGAGCGTTTAAGATTAAGAAGAACTTATATTTTCTCTATCGTAAGAAATATTTTCCTTAATATGGGTCGTAACTTTGTTAAAGAAAATAGAATTGACGATGAAAGAGATGTTTTCTATTTAACTAAAGATGAAATTTTTTCTTTGGAGAAAGATTATCGAAACATCATTAAAGAAAGAAAAGCTCAACAAGAAATCTACAAGAAATCCGAATACTATGATAGAGTGGCCTTCT
>CAMIVH010000065.1 GCA_946401755.1 uncultured Caryophanales bacterium
GAGCCTTCCACTAAACCAAGAATGTAGATGGCATCGGTCACACCATTTGATGTTTTAGCGTATCTATAACTTCCTTCTACACCAGAAGAAACATAATCATAAATGAACTGTTTATTAGCGGCACTGCTACCTGACCAATATTGTTTCCAGTTAGGTTGATTAACACTAGCCTCAATGAGAATGGCTATTTTGCCCATTTCATCAAAAGCATAAGCCTCAATTGTGGTCACACTAATAGGAATAACGATTTCTCTTAAAGAGGTACAGTAGTCAAATGCTTGTCTACCAATTGTGGTTAAACTAGATGGCATATTAATAGAAGTTAATTTAGAGCATTTATAGAATGCGCTTTGTCCAATAGAAGTCACACCATTATGAAGCACGACTGTTTCTAATTTAGAACAATTTGCAAAGCAATTTGTTGGAATCTTTGTCACACCTGTGCCTAAATCAATAGATACGAGTTCACTAAATTCATTAAATAGATTTGCGATTAAACGAATATCGCTAATACCTTCAATTTGATTTGGAATGACAAGGTTCTTCTTATTAAGTCCTGTAGCGGTTAATCCAGTAATTGTGACATATTGTTCACCCATATATGTTTGAGTAACATATTTAAAATCCTCAGTGGCGTCTAATGAGACGAAATCATAATAAATTGGTTGAGAACCTTTCCAGTTGCTTTCCCATCCACTACTGGAGGAATGTGCATTCGTGTAGATAGTAGATTTTGGACAGTCATCGAAAGCGTATCTACCAATTGTAGTCACACTACTTGGTAAATAGATATAAGTGAGGTTGGAACAACCATCAAAAGCATAACTTTGTATTTCAGTCACACTACTAGGAATTTCTAGTCTTGTTAAAGAAGTACAATAGCGGAAAGCATGACTACCGATAATAGTTAATGAGTTAGAGAATGTGATATTACTTAAATTAGAGCAACTAATGAAAGCGCTTTCACCAATACGAGTAACACCAGTTAAATCAACACTACGAATATTAACGTTGGACTTAAATAAGTTTGAAGCCACTCTGATGTCACTAATGCCTTCAACAGCGGTTGGGAAAGTAAAACTTTCTAACTGACTTGTGGCTTCACTAAGTCTTAAAATAATAACATTGTTATTACCACTGACGTTTCTAATAACATAGTTATAATCTTCACCTTCCACTAACTTTGTACAACTTGTATAGACAGTCGCGCCAGAACGCCAATTGTTACCCCAAGAAGGAACATAATCGTGTTCTATACAAATGTAAGCTGAAGCATTTATTGAATAGAAAGCATATTGTTCAACTGTCGTAACTGAAATTGGAAGATAAACTTGATATAAGTCTTTATTATATTCAAAAGCACTATTTTCAATGACTGTGCATGTTGAAGGAATAATTACTTTCTTTAATTGACAGCTATCAAAAGCATAAGAGCCGATTCTTTCTAAACCTTCATTTAATACGACTTCGCTTAACTTTGTGCATTTATAGAATGCATAGTTAGGAATCTTTTTAATTGTGGCAGGAATAGTAATCTTTTCAATTTTAGTGTTTTCTCCTGAGAAGTTTGTTCCTAAAGCAGTTACTGATTTACCGTTAAATGAAGCAGGAATAACAATCTCGCTAACACTTTTACCTTCATCAGTTAAAGAGACTGTATAACCATCTTCGTTTTCCACGAATTCATAATATCCTGTGCCCCATTTAGCGGTCACAACACTGACACCTTCATATTCCCAAGTGCCTGAAGTAGGAATGGCTAAAGTCTCATTAGCAAACCAGCCTAAGAAGGTGAAGCCAGTATTAACTGGAGTGCCTAAATCATAGGCTTCACCATAAGTCACTGTTACAACACTATCAGGTTGACCATTACTTGGTTTTAAGGTGATTTGTTTACTGACACCATGGGCATCAAAAACCGCTTTAGTGGTAAAAGATTTAGTGACATTGGTTAAATCCTTATCCCAACCCGCAAATGTGTAATAGTAAGCGGATGACGCTTCTCTAGTTGGTGTTGGACCATAATAGGTCGCGGTTTCTTGATAATACACGACGTCTGTATAGAGTAATTGGTTATCGTAGTTATAGAACTTAACAGTGTATTCAACGTTTGATGTGGAGTACTGCGCTACACGAACACAATCAGCGGTGATGTTTTCTAAAGAGCCATCCCAACCAGTAAATGTATATGTAAATTCAGGAGTATTTGTTCTTGTTGGAGTGGCGCCTGTATATGTAGCATTCTTACCGTCTTCAACATTTACTTCTTGAAGTATCGTGCCATCGTAATTTTTGAATGTTACTTTGTGATAGATGGTGATTGGTTTTTGAGTTTCAGTGTATTGGGCAACACAGATTAAATCTGTTGTGACATTCTCTAAAGAATGATCCCAACCACTAAAAGTGTATGAATATTCATTAGTTTCTGGTCTAACAGGTGTTGGTCCCATATATGTCGCGGTCTTACCACTTTCAACATATGTTTCATATAACAATGTGTCGTCGTAGTTCTTAAATGAGACAGTGAACTTAATTTGAGTTTCACTAAACTGCGCGATGCGAACACAGTCGCTGGTGATGTTTTCTAAAGAGCCATCCCAACCAATGAAAGCATAAGAATATGTTGTAGTTGATGGTTTAGTTGGAGTTTGACCACTATATGTTGCGGTTTTTCCTTCTTCAACAGTAACTTCTTGTAATAAAGTGCCATCATAGTTTTTGAATGTTACTTTGTAATAATTAGTCACTGGTTTAAGTATCTCTTCATATTGAGCGACACGAACACAGTCACTTGTAATGTTTTCTAAAGATTGATCCCAACCAGTAAATGTATATGTACATGTAGCGGTTTCCATTCTTGTTGGGGTTGGGCCGGTATATATAGCGGTTCCACCCTTTTCCACGACTGATTCACTTAACAAAGTACCATCATAGTTTTTAAAAGAAACTGTGTAGTTTTCTATAAAAGGTAGACTGCTTGAAGAACTACTAGATGAACTACTACTAGAAGAGCTTGAGGAAGAACTGCTTGAAGTAGGCACACTACTGGTAGAAGGTTGACTACTTGTTGTAGGCTTTGTATTTGAGCTAGCAAAACCAATGGCGAGGCCAATGCCCACACCAACGGTTAATGATGCAACTATTGAAATAATTATAGGAAGTTTTTTCATATTAAATTCTCCTTATAAAACGAACATGAGAATTCGTAGCATTAAATAATAGTTATTTATTAAGTAACAATCAATATATTTTAAATAAACAAAACGTAAACTTTTCACTTTTCGCTATTTGTCATCTAAAATCGTAATTATTTTTGATACCATCATAAAAAAACAGTACCGATTTACATCGATACTGCTTTATGTTGTTTTTTAATTTAGAAGTCCACCATTTCTAATCGCTTAGAAGAGACTTTGTACACCACAACATGTAGTCCAAATGATATTAATATAGCGGCACCTAAAATGGCAAATTGAATACCAAGATGCAAATTATTTAAAATATCCAAACCTGGTATAAATGGTAGGCCAATAGTAAATACACCGATATATACAACAAACCCTAGAATGGTAAATAATGTCGACATCACGATTGATTTACCATGTTTATAATAAATCGGGAAGAAAATGATGTCCGCAATAGCGTATCCAATAAGAGCAATCGCTACTAGAAGGACATAACTATCTAAACCTAAACCAGGAATCATATATTCGTTTGGATTTTCCGCTGATTGAGCAATCGCATTATTGATAATTCTTGCCACTGGATAGAGGGCTGTCATTACCAAAATAAAGGCGATTTGCATGAAAATAACCGTGAGTATTCTAGCCATGACGATATCTTTTTTGCGCACTGGCAACAAAGTTGAATATAAAAGATCATTGCTTTGTTGGCCTTTATTTGCTCCTAAAAAGAGGATTGGATAACACGTTAAAACATAGATGAATCCGATTCCTAAAGGATAAGAAGGAATAAGAATCATTAAAGGGAATAAAGCGATAAAAATATAGCAAATAGGATGCATGGATAAGCGCATCTCTTTATAAATCAAAGCTTTCATCTTCTTTCTTGCTCCTTTCAATGTAGACCATAATTTGTTCTAAATCTGGTTCTTGTGGTTCAATTTTGTTTTTAATAAAGAGATCTTTTTTATCTGGACTGATTAATCCTTCAATACGATCATCAAATTCTTTGTAGGCGATGTATTCATTTAATAGTTCTTTATTGAAAGTTTTATCTTTGATAAATAAGTAGGAATTAACAAAGTCATTTTTTGTACCTGAATAAATGATTTCTCCATCATGTATATAGGTGATATCACTCGCACATTTATCTAAGTCACTAGTGATGTGCGTGGAGAAAAGAATCGCTCTATCTTTGTTTTTAACAATTTGTCTAAAGATATCTAAGATTTCATCTCTTGAAACTGGATCAAGTCCAGAAGTTGGTTCATCTAAAATAAGCAATTCTGCACGGTGAGATAACGCAATTGCCACAGAATATTTAACTTTCATACCACTACTGAGTTCTTCAAGTTTTTTATCAATATTTAAGTTAAATAAACGGCAGGCTTCATTAAATTTCTTCTCATCGAACTTCTTATAAAACCTTTTAGTAACGTTCATTAATTGACGAATGGTTTTGTTTGGATAGTAATTAAGTTCACTTAAAGCAAAACCAATACGCTGTTTATTTTCTAATTCGTTTTTACTCATGTCCGTTTCAAAAGCGGAAATCTTTCCACTTTCATAATGGATGAGATTCATAATGCATTTTAAAGTTGTGGTTTTACCCGCACCATTACGGCCGATAAAACCCATAATTTGTCCTGGTTTTACGCTAAAAGAAACGTCTTTTAATGTAAAAGAAGGATATGTTTTTCTAACATTTTCTAATCTTAATATGTCGCTCATTTAATTTGGTCCTCCGCGATATGATAGAAGGCATCCGCTTTTAATATAGCGATACCTCTTTGTTTATCACCTAAAACCATTAATGTTTCGCCTTCTTTGATATCAAACATTTCCCTGGCTTCTTTTGGTATTGTGATTTGACCTTTAGGTCCCACTTTCACACTGACAATGAAACGGTCTTGATTATTATTGTTCATATTCTTACTTTTCTTACCTTTCTTACTT
>CAMIVH010000066.1 GCA_946401755.1 uncultured Caryophanales bacterium
GCAACATATGTTCCACCAGTTCCTCCAGTGACATATGGTGAGTTAAAGAATGGTCAAGTCTTCTTTGCCAATATCGCCGGCTATGCTGGTTCCACATTAACAGTCAAAAAGAACAATGCTGTTACATTGGATTTCCCAATGATGAGCACTACCGCAGAAGGTACATACACACAAGAAAACGATCAAATCTCATTCGACTTTGGTGCTTTTGGTACATATGTCGCAAACATCAATGCTGATAGCGATACATTAGAATACGTTTCCGCAACTGGCGCTATTCAATCATTTGGTCAATTCACATTCAACGAAATGGATGTCTTAGATAACGCTGAAACATATACCGAAAGTGGCAAGATGTACTACCAAAGCAACAAAGATAAAAATAATCGCTCTGGTGCTCGTGGCGCTTACTACTGTGATTATTACGGTGGTGGTAGCAGTTCCACAGTCGGTGGTAGTGGCTGGGACTTAATGGGTGGCAGTGGTGATCAATTATCACTCGATACAACTGAAGTCCATAGTGGTACACAATCCTTGAAACTCAAACGTAACAAAGGTGCTGCCATGAGATATATGACATGGGGCTTAATGGACGGCACAGCTGAAGGCCATACAGGCGCAAATTACTTCATGTATTGGGCCAAGAATCCAAACGCTACAGCCTTAACAATTAAGACATCCGTTTACTATCAAGCACAAGTCACTCCTGGTACACAAGGCAGTAATAGAGCCTATGTTGAAGCACAAATCCCAGCTAATAGTGATTGGACTCCAGTCGTTATTCCACTAGATCCTGCTAAGACATACTATGGTGTCGCTTATACAGCTGCAAACATCTCTGGTGGTAGTGGTGCTGACTACTTCTACATTGATGATGCAACGTTCTTCCCAGAAGAAATGAACATCGCTGCTCCATTCTTAGCCATCAAAGGCTTAGAAATGAGTGGCACAATCGTTCCAGGTGCAGCATCCATCACATTAGGTGAACATGGTACATGTAAACTTACATGCGCTGCCTTAGGTGGCTCACTTGACGCAACATTCACATTAATCGGTAACAAGATGACAATTACTGTTCCTGCCTTCCAAGGTGGTGAAAAGACAGTCATTACTGGTACATATGCTCCAAGTGACCAAGCAGGTGTTGTGACATTCACAGTCATCAGCACAACTGGTGAAATGGCGGCATACATTCCAGCCGATACAGTTTTCCAAGGCTCTATCGCCTAACTTGCACAAATATAAACGCGTATTTGGAGGGGTAATTAATACCCCTCCTATACTCGTATATTAATTAATAATAAATTAAAGATAATAAGAATATGAAAAAACCAACTTTAGAACAAATTGCTATAGAGTGTGGTGTGACTAAGGGTTTAGTCTCTAGAGCGTTAGGAGGCAAAAACAATGTCTCAGACGCTACAAGAGAAAAAATCATTAGAAAAGCCACAGAACTCGGTTATGACACTTCTAAACTTAAAGTCCATAAAGTCTCATCTAACCGTGTCCTTTTGATTGGCTCTAGCCGTATTTTGTTCAAGGAAGATTTCTGGCAGCCAATTATTACTGCGATATCTTCTACTTTATCTAGAAGCAATTTAATCGTCGAATATCTCACTTTTGAAGAAGACAAGATTGATGATGGCCTTCTTAAAAAGTTAAAAGAATCATCCGTTAGTGCTTTTATCATCATCCATGTTGCTCCAAAACAAATCATTGATGTTTTAGTGGGCAAGGGTAAACCAATCGTCATCGTGGATCCTAAAACCTTCCATAGTGAAGCTACCCAATTTAAGTTCTCTAACTATGATTCCACTTACTTAGCGGTTCAACGCTTAATCCAACAAGGGCATACCAATATTGCCTTCTATGGTAGTGATTCCCATAGCTTATCCTTTAGAGAAAGACATGAAGGCTATATGGCGGCGATGGAAAATCATAAAAAAGAAGTCAATAAACCATGTTCAATTATCTTTAATAACGACAAAAAGAACTATGCTGATGAGCAAATGCTCATTGATGCATTAAATAATCAACCAATAAGCGCGATTGTGTGCGCTAATGACATCATCGCATTAAATGCTATTAAAACCATTAATCGCTTAGGTAAAAAGGTTCCTGAAGATATCTCTGTTATCGGTTTTGATAACATCAGGACTGGAGACTTTATGACTCCAAGATTATCAACATTTAATATTCCACGCCAAGAGATTGGTGAGGAAGTAGCGAAATATGTGGCTAATTCTATAAAGTCACATCAAATCCCTTATTCTCAAATCGTCATCAGATGTGACTTTATTGAAAGAGAATCAAATATAGAAGTTAAAAAGTAGGTATTAATTATGAAACATAAAATCTATGGAAACGAATTAGCGAATATGCCTTATGAGCCACGTCCAGAAGGATGTGATTCTCCATTATGGAGATATTCCCAAAATCCTATTATCTCTATGAATCCATTCCCAAATGCTTCTAGAGTCTTTAATAGCGCTGTTATGGCATATAACGGAGAATTCATTGGTGTCTTTAGAGCGGACACGAAAAACGGTATCCCATTCTTATTCGTGGGTCATTCCAAAGATGGTATCCATTTTGATTTTGAAATAGATCCAATTGTTTTCCACGATAAAGAAGGAAAACCAATTAAATTAGAATATGCTTATGATCCAAGACTCGTGGAATTAGAAGGTACATACTATATCATCTTCTGTACTTCTAACCATGGTCCAACATTAGGCATTGGTAAAACAAAAGATTTTAAAGACTTTGAACTAGTGGATAATCCATTCCTTCCATTTAATAGAAATGGTGTCTTATTCCCAAGAAAGATTAATGGTGAATATGCGATGTTCTCTCGTCCAAGTGACTCTGGTCATACACAGTTTGGTGATATCTTCCTATCTTACTCAAAAGATATGGAATATTGGGGCAAACATAGACACGTCATGGAAAGAGGATATGAATGGTGGTGTGGCACTAAGATTGGTGCGGGACCAACTCCTATTGAATGTGATTTAGGCTGGTTAGTGTTCTTCCATGGCGCTAATCTCACTTGTTCAGGTTTAGTTTATTCCATCGGTGCGGCGATTGTTGATAGAGACGATCCAAGCAAAGTATTACATAGATGCGGTAATTTCTTACTCGCTCCAGAAAAGATTTATGAAACAAGTGGTTATGTACCAAATGTCTTATTCCCTGTTTCATGTTTAACCGACGCTAAAACTGGACGTATCGCCATCTATGCCGGTGGTGCGGATACAGTTACTGAATTATTATTCACTGATATTGATACAGTAATTGATTACATTCTTAAATACGAAAGATAACGATTATGGAATTAACAACAATTGCCGTACGTAACAATCCATTTAGAAAATTAGGCGCGAGATTAAATCGTAGTAAGTTTTTAATCATGATGATTATCCCTGCCATTATTTTCTATATTGTTTTCTGTTATGTCCCAATGTATGGCGTCCTCATGGCGTTCCAAAGATTTAATCCAAAAGTCGGTATCTTTGGTTCTAAATTTGTCGGCTTCTCTAACTTTATCGCCGTCTTTGAAGAACCTAAATTCTGGTTAGCATTCAGAAATACATTAATTATTGGTTCAGTAAAGATTGTCATCTCCTTCTTAGGAGCGGTCATTATTGCCTTATTACTTAATGAATTAAGAATGATTAAAGCCAAGAAGACTATTCAAACCATTGTTACCTTCCCACACTTCTTATCCTGGGTTGTTGTCTCTGGTTTCGTCTTCTCATTATTTGCCTATAATGGCGCAGTTAACTCCTTAGTGGAGGCTATGGGTGGAAGTCGAACAAACTTCTTACTAGATAAAGGCTTCTTCTTTGGCATGATATTTGCATCAGACATATGGAAAGAAGCTGGATGGGGTAGCATTATCTACTTAGCCACGATGGCGGGTATCCCGCAAGATCAATATGAAGCCGCGGATATCGATGGTGCGACTCGTTTACAAAAGATCTGGCATATTACCTTACCTGGTATTAAACCAACCGCCATCTTGTTATTAATCATGTCTGTCGGTGGTGTTCTTTCTGCAGGTTTTGATCAAATCTTAAACTTAGGTAATGATGTCTTAAGAGAAGATGTCAATATTATCGATACATATATTTATTATCACTACGTGAGTGGTACTGGTAACGCTGGTATTGGTACAGCGATTGGTTTATTTAAATCAGTCATTTCTTTCGTATTAGTTATCAGTGTTGACAGAATCGCTAAAGCGTGTGGCGAAAGGGGTATTATCTAATGAAAAGAGAAACTGAATTAGCTAGACTCCCACTTCGTCCAAGAGGTTCTTCTAGAGATAGAAAGATTCAAGGCTTAGACATCGTTATCTTTGTGATATTAGCGATCTATGCCTTATTAATCATCTTCCCATTCTGGAATGCATTTATCATTTCTATTTCTTCTGAAGCGTCTTATTTAAAGAGCAATCTCTTATTATGGCCAACTGAATTAGATTTAAGCGCTTATAAACAAGTGTTCACTAATAATCAATTATGGTCTGGCTTTGGTATCACGATGATTCTTTTAATCGGTGGTACAGCTTATCAATTATTCTTTACAGTCATTACAGGCTACGCGATGAGTAGAAACAGATGGTTCGGTAAGAACTTTGTGATGAACATGATTTTAGTCACTATGTTCTTCGGTGGTGGTATGGTTCCTTACTACTACTTAATTAAGTCCTTGGGTATGATGAACACAATTTGGGTCATGATTATCCCAGGTGCGATTGATACATTCAATATGTTACTCATGCGTAACTATTTTGCATCCTTACCTGCGGAGATGGAAGAAAGTGCGAAGATTGATGGGGCGAATGACTTAATCATCTTCGTAAAGATCTTCTTACCATTATCTTTACCAATGCTAGCGACAATTGGCTTATTCTTCGCAGTCGGTAACTGGAATTCATGGTATAACGCGATGTTATTCATTCCAGATAGAACGGAAATTTGGCCATTACAAATGGTCTTAAGAAATATGATTGCTACTGTCTCCTCTAATATCGAAAACCCAGAAGCAGTAGATGGATTCTCACAAGGTTTAACAATGGCGAGTATCTTCTTCACCATTGT
>CAMIVH010000067.1 GCA_946401755.1 uncultured Caryophanales bacterium
TAATGATCAATAGCGACTATTTCTTTTGTCTTCTTATCTTTGCCTGAGCGCATGAAGGATATGCCTGTGACTAAATAGAACGTAAGAACACCAGCATCTACGATTAATACAATTGGCCAAATAAAGAAGCTGCCTATTAACAAAGTGCCATTACCAATTACATCAGCGCCTCCACTCGCTTCTCTGACTAGGAAATAAATATCTAATATGAGGAAAGGTGGTAATAGTATTGCCCCTAGTACAATAAGCCATACTCCATTACTTCTTTTTGGGTTACTTTTATCTTTATTTTTAGCAAAGATAATGCCAAACACTAATAAAAGAAGCGCAGTAAGAGTGACTGTAAATATCATTAAATTGAAAAATATAAGTCCCATATCAATTCCTTTTATAAGGAAACATATCCTGTTTCGTTAATGATTTCTTGGCCAAGAGAGGAAAGAACAAAGTCTAAAACCTTTTGGACATTTGGATTTGTTTCACCTTTTCTTGTAACAGCATAGAAGTTAGAAACGATAGGGTATGATTCGTTTTGAACGTTTTCTCTACTTGGATAAACATCATTTAATTTAAGCATCTTGATATGACCATGCTTTGTTAATTCTTCAACATAGAATCTAAATGAGAAGCCTAGTGATGATCCTAAAGGACCAAAGAAATTAGGTTTAATATCTTTACCAAACAATTTTTCTAGTGTGGTTTGAGAACCACTGCCTTGGTTTCTTTGTACGACATTGATAGGGCGGTTAGCGCCTCCGACATCTTTCCAGTTAGTAACCTTACCAGAATAGATTTGTTTTAATTGTTCCATGGTTAAGCCATCTACTGGATTATTTTTATTTACAATAAAGACGAATGCTTCTCTACCAATAGGTGTTAATTCTAATTCCACACCTTTATCTAAACCATATTTAACTTGTTCATCACTAGGTTTAGCGCAGAAAGCGATATCGCAGTCCCCATCCACGATACCTTTAAACGCACCACGGGTGTTGTGGTATTGCAAAGCGGAATCTTTTGTGAAATCACCGTTTTCATATTTAACAGATGATTCAGGATAGATGGAATACACGAGTGAATTAAAGACAGGCACTAAAGCGGCAGCCCCGTCGATGACTGGTAAGTCACCTTCTAATTTATCGCTATATTCTTTCTTAACAATCTTTGTTTCTTTGGCGAATGGTAAGTATTGATCTACTTCCACACTCTTTGCCTGCATTTGTGAAGATGAATCATTGATACATCTATTTGTAAACACAGTGAAAATAAAGACATTGGTTATAACCATAAAGGTCACAACACCTACAATTGCGGCTATTTGTTTAACTAATTTTTTCTTATCCATTACCAGAGCTCCTTTTCAATGAAGGTAATCATTGATGTTTGTCTATAAAGGACAATAGTGATGATTAAAAGAGTGACCACACTAATCACTCCTAGAATTGTGATTGCTGAAATAATCCATTTAAATAACTTGTCATTCATATTACATAAACCTAATTGGATTTGCGTCCCCGCTACTTTGTTGATCAAAGACAATTGTCAAAGGAATAACAATCGCTAGAACTAATACAATTGCTAAGATGAGTAGTGCCCATCCGGCAATAATTTTGTTGTTATTTAAGTTACCGTCTTGGTCCTTTTGATAACCTTTGACTAAATTACCAACACCTAAACCAATGGCCACAACAAAGCCAATAAGCATAAATGCTGGGAAAGCGTAGGTAATAAAAGCGGAAGTTAAACTCTGTTCACCAATACCAGCGAAAAGGATGACTCCCACGATAGTGCCGACAATCGCAGCAATAGTGACTACCCAACCACCAATAAGCATTGGCTTTTGTTGACGCTTACCGCCATTAATTACTAACATGACACCTGCAGTAATAAGTGCAGCGCCGATTAAGATACATACGATAATTTCCATAGTTTTTGAGTCCTCTAATAATTAGACGTTAAAAATTACATAAGACTGATAGGTAAACCAAATATAGATATCAAAATGATTGGAATGATTACAAACGAAACAATGGTTCCAAGAATAACAAAGCCAGCGATAATTCGTCCTTTAATATGTCGCATAAAGCCATCAATGAGATAGTATATGGCAATGACAAAGGCAATCGCGGAAGCGAGTAATAATAAAAGTGGTAAACCAAATAATAAGAAAATCGCTCCACCAGTGAAAAAGGCAAACGTCGTAAGAGAGCAGAATGCCAAAACACCGACGATGATTGAACCCCATATTATCATTGGCTTCTTATGAAATTTATTTCCAAGAGCGATTAAAACAATCCCACCTGGAATTGGGGTAATGAATAAGGCAAACATTAATAAATATATTTCCGAGCCCATCACAAAATATTATAGATTGGTTCAAGAAATAAACAACTCTTGAAGGCGGCCTAGAAACATAATCAAAATAGTATTTGATTCGTATATGCATACACTTGCCTAATGTTTGTCACAAATTATTTTTACCGTTTTTGTTAATTATTTATAAATAATTGTGATACAATGATTCCGATTTGGGCGTTTTTGGGTTAAACGCTTAGAAAGAGGAGTATACATATGCCAAATATTGATTTAGGTAAATATGGAATCAAAAATGTAAAAGAAGTGGTTTATAACCCTTCTTATGAACTTCTTTTCGAAGAAGAAACAAAAGCTAGCCTTGAAGGCTATGAAAAAGGTACAGTTACCGAACTTAACGCTGTTAACGTTATGACTGGTATCTACACAGGTAGATCCCCAAAGGACAAATACATTGTCGTCGATGAAAACAGCAAAGACACAGTTTGGTGGACTTCAGAAGGTTATAAGAATGATAACCATCCAATGAGTGAAGACGTTTGGGCTAAAGTCAAAGCTCTTGCTCAAAAGGAATTATCTGAAAAGAGATTGTTCGTTGTTGATGCCTATTGTGGCGCTAACAAGGATACAAGAATGGCCGTCCGCTTCATTATGGAAGTCGCATGGCAAGCACATTTCGTTAGAAATATGTTCATTAAGCCAACAGAAGAAGAATTAAAGAACTTTGAACCAGACTTCATCGTTTATACTGCTTCTAAAGCTAAAGTTGAAAACTACAAAGAATTAGGACTTAACTCTGAAACATGTGTTGCCTTCAACATCACAAGTAGAGAACAAGTCATTTTAAATACATGGTATGGTGGTGAAATGAAGAAAGGTATGTTCTCCATGATGAACTACTACTTACCACTTAAAGGCATTGCTTCAATGCACTGCTCCGCGAACACCGATATGAATGGTGAAAATACCGCCATCTTCTTCGGTTTATCCGGTACAGGTAAAACCACATTATCAACCGATCCAAAGAGATTACTCATCGGTGATGATGAACACGGCTGGGATGACAATGGTGTCTTCAACCTCGAAGGTGGTTGCTACGCTAAAGTCATTAACTTAGACAAAGATAGTGAACCAGATATCTATAACGCTATCCGTAGAGATGCTTTATTAGAAAACGTTACTGTTGACGCTAACGGCAAAATTGATTTTGCTGATAAGAGCACAACAGAAAATACACGTGTTAGCTATCCAATCAATCACATTGAAAAGATTGTTAAACCAATCAGCCATGGCCCACACGCTAAGAACGTTATCTTCTTAAGTGCCGATGCTTTCGGTGTCTTACCACCAGTCAGCATCTTAACTCCAGAACAAACACAATATTACTTCTTAAGTGGTTTCACAGCGAAACTCGCTGGTACTGAAAGAGGTATTACAGAACCAACACCAACATTCTCCGCTTGCTTCGGTCAAGCTTTCTTGGAATTACATCCAACAAAATATGCTGAAGAATTAGTGAAGAAGATGAAATTAAGTGGTGCTAAAGCCTACTTAGTTAATACTGGTTGGAATGGTACAGGCAAACGTATTTCCATCAAAGATACACGTGGTATCATCGATGCGATCTTAGATGGTTCTATCAACAAAGCTCCAACAAAGAAAATTCCTGTCTTTGATTTTGAAGTCCCAACTGAATTACCAGGTGTCGATCCAAAGATCTTAGACCCAAGAGATACATATGCTAACCCAGCTGATTGGGATAAGAAAGCCGCTGACTTAGCTTCTAGATTCGTTAAGAACTTCGTCAAATACGAAAGTAACGAAGCTGGTAAAGCCTTAGTCAAAGCTGGTCCTAAAGCTGAATAAGGAAAAATTATGGGTGTTAAAATTGTCGAAACAGGCCTAAGAGACGGCCATCAATCATTATTCGCCACAAGAATGAACACCGAAGAAGTTCTTTGTGCGCTTAAAGAACTTGACCAAGTCGGTTACCACGCTATTGAAATCTGGGGTGGTGCCACATTTGATGCTTGTTTAAGATTCTTAAACGAAGATCCATGGGAAAGACTTAGATTAGCTAAGAAAGTTTGTAAGAAAACCAAATTACAAATGTTATTCCGTGGTCAAAACATCCTCGGTTACAGACACTATGCTGACGATGTCGTTGAAAAGTTCGTCGAAAAATCCATCAAGAATGGTATTGATATTATCCGTATCTTCGATGCTTTAAATGATATTCGTAACTTAGAATGCGCTGTTAAAGCCACCAAGAAATATGGTGGTGAATGCCAAATTGCTTTAAGTTATACAACTTCTCCAGTTCACACTGTTGAATACTACGTTAACTTAGCAAAAGAAATCGAAAAATTAGGTGCTGATAGCATCTGTATCAAAGATATGGCTGGTGTTATGATGCCAACCGCTGCTTATGAATTAATCAGCGCGTTAAAGAAAAACACCAAATTACCAATCGAATTACACAGTCACTGCACAGGTGGCTTATGTGAAATGACATATTTAAAAGCCATCGAAGCCGGTGTTGATATTGTCGACTGCGCTATTAGTCCAATGAGTGGTGGTACATCTCAACCATGTACTGAATCACTTAACTTTGCCTTACAAGGTACTGAATATGATCCAAAGTTAAACGTCGCTATGCTCAATGCTGCGGCCGCTAAACTTGCTCCTGTTAAGGCTAAATACATTGCTAACGGTTTATTAAATCCAAAAGTTTTATCCGTTAACGCTAACATCATTAAATATCAAGTTCCAGGCGGTATG
>CAMIVH010000068.1 GCA_946401755.1 uncultured Caryophanales bacterium
TATTTAGAACCATTCCCAACCACAGAATTCCCACAAGATGAAATCTCTGAAGCATTAGGTGGTTTCCTTGTTGATACTGTTCCTGGTTTTGTTGGTGAAACAACAGGCTTCCAATTAAACAACGATTCATATGGTTTATATATCGTCGTTGAAGTTGAACAAGGTACCGAATTAGCGGCAATCGAAGCCTATAAAGCCACTCTTGTGGAAAATGGCTATTCTCTTAGATACGAAGGTAGTTCTGAATACCTCTCTGAACATCATGAAATTGTTATTTCCATGCAAAAAGATTCTGGTTCATTCAAAATCGTTATTATGCGTGAACCATATTCATATTGGCCAAGCACACAAATCGCTGGTTATTTAGGGGAAGATATTACTGACACAGTGCCAGCTTTTGAAGATGCTGACGCTGATACCTTTGCATTTGAAGTCGACGATGATGGCTTATGGATCACAATTCATTACGAATACGAAGAAGATGAAAACGGTGATGAAATCGAATACGATATGGAAGAAGCTGCTAATAACTATGTTAATACCTTAAAAGAAAATGGTTTCTTCAAAATCATGGAAGATGAAAACGGTAACGAATACTATGTTTCCAAGAATCTCCAAGTCGTTGTGGAAGTCGAATATGATGATGTCTGGGATGAAATCTACATCTTTATCAATACCGTTGAAGCTTTAACCGCTGGTAAGTGGCCAGAACAACATATTGCTTATTTCTTAGATGTTCATCACTACACAGATGGACTTCCTGCTTACGAAGGTGAATTCGTGTCCGCTAATGCGACAATTGGTTTAAGTGCATTAACAATTGATATTGTTTTAGATACAAATGACGCTGATGAAATCAAAGCAGCTGCCGATGCCTATATCGCTACTTTAGAAGAAGAGAACTTCACATATTTCGAATCATTAGATGAAGGCCGATGCAAGAGATATTACTCACCAAACAAACAATATGAAGTAAGTGTGATGTATCAACCAGACGGTTTCACCGTGCAAATTGATGAAATCGCTAATGAAAGACAAGTAACCACTACTTTCCCAACCGAAGAATTATATGCCGCTCATCCAGAATTAGAAGATGTTCTTCCAGTTGTTGTTGAAGGTGAGGCTACATTTGATACTCAAATCCAAAGTGACTGGGTTGAAATCTATGTCGTGTATGAAGATACTTCCTTAATTGCTAGCGGTATGGAGGCTTATATAAAATCTTTAGTAGATGCTGGCTTTAAGGCACAAGAAGATACAGCAGGTTATGATGTTGTCTATTTCTCGCCAGATGGCACATATTACGTCTGTGTTACCGACTGGTCATATTATGATCCAGCGGGATTCGATATTGAAATCTATTACTATTCCTTATAATAGTTGATTTACAAATTAAAAGGCCAGAACGTCGCTGTTCTGACCTTTTTTATTACTTTAAATGTAATTTAACTAGTTTTCTTTCTTCGTGGCTATAACCGCCGCTAAATGGACAATACATCTAACTAGAAGAGCGCCCACACTATTGGTGAGTATCACAATCAATAAATTCCATAACATGTTGATGTTCCAGTTAAACGCCATACCGAAATAGAACATATTAGCGATACAGTGTTGGAAACCACAATAAACGAATAATGTAACTGAAACAATGATACCGATAATCTTCATACCCCAGTTTTGTAAGTTTTTAAATAAATAAACTGCGATATAAACAAGAGCGCCACAGAAGATACCTTCTAAGAAGACCATATCTGATCCTGTCTTAGCGTTTGAAATGGCTAGGATTGTATTATTCACACCTTCAACATTCATAAAGATTAAGTGACATAACATGCCTAAACCAAATGCCCCTATCGCGTTACCTACGAGCATGATTGGTAAATTAATCGCGTTTTCTTTTAATTTGCTTCTGTCATCAAAGACGACACCAATCTTGCCGGTATAAAGTTGTAATCCTAATACACAGACTAGAATTAAACCGATTGAGAATAAAGCGGACGCAAATATAGCACCAGGAGTTCCTGGGAGAAGATATTTAGTAATGGTAAAAGCAAATGAACCTAGACCAATGGCTAAGCCCGCAAAAATACCAAAAAGTAAGACCTTCAAATATTTCATATTAGAAAACTGGTTTGTTATCTTTGAATTCTTTGATGTTAGCACCACTATAGACTTTGAGGCCTTCGGCTTCTAATCTAGCTCTACCACCTTGGAAGCTCTTTTCAATAGCGACAGCAGCGCCAACAACTTTCGCACCTGATTGATTGCAAATATCTAATAAACCAAAAGCGGCGTTACCTTCGGCTAAAAAGTCATCAACAATGAGTACCGTGTCGCTTGGTTTGATATATTTATTAGATACGGTGATTGGTGAAACTGTATTACGAGTAAATGATTTAACTTGGGCTGTGTAAACATCACTACCAACAGTTGCGGATTTACTCTTTTTCGCAAACACTAATGGTAAATCACCCATTTCTTCTGCAACCGCATAAGCAAAAGCAATACCACTAGTTTCAATGGTTAAGATTTTATTAACACCATAGCCTTTAAATGTTTCGGTGATTTCTTTAGCTAAATCTCTTGCTAAAGCAACATCGATTTGGTGATTTAAAAATGAATCTACTTTTAAAATATCGTTATTAATGATAACGCCATCTTTTAAGATGCGTTGCTCCAATGATTTCATTATTTTTGGATCTCCTCATTCCATCTATCAATGTCCTCAGGTTTAGCGATGTAAACATAAGGAACATTTCTTTCTAATTCGTTATAGTCTAAGCCATAACCAACGAGGAAAGAGTTTTCTTTAAGGACCTTACCACAGTAGTCAATTTTAATATCTTCACATCTGGCATATTCTTTATCGAATAAGGAGCAGATAATGATTCTTTTTGGTTTGTAGTTTTCGTTTAAATGATCGATAAGATATTTCATAGAAATACCAGTATCCACAACGTCTTCCACGACCACGACTGTGCGATCTTTGATGTCCATATCAAAATCTTTTTTAAGATTGATCTTTCCTGTTGATTGCACACCAGCATAAGAAGAGATTTGAATGAAATCTGTATAGATAGGTCTATCAATACGTTTGATTAAATCGAACATGAAGTTTAAAGCGCCTTTCATGACGCCTAAAAAGAGCGGAGTTTTTTCTTCGTTTTTAAGTTCTTCTGTTAATCTTTTACCAAAATCATTACAAATGTTTTGGATTTCTTCTTCTGATAAAACTATCTCACGATCTGCTTTCATGTGACTGTCCTCCTAATGCTGATGAATGAAAATTAAAATACTTTGATTATTCCCATTCAATTGTGGCGCATGGTTTATTACTTAAATCATATAATACACGATTTACGCCTTTAACTTCACTTAATATTCTATCTCTAATCTTATTTAAGAGAGAATATGGGATTTCTTCAATAGAAGCGGTGACCGCATCAACACTGTTGATTGCGCGGATAACGACTGGCCATTCAAATGTTCTTTTGCCGTCTTTAATACCAGTAGATCTAATTGGTGGGACCACTGTGAAGTATTGCCAGACTTTTTGATCTAAACCCGCGTTAGCGAATTCTTCTCTTAAGATAGCATCACTTTCTCTAACAGCTTCTAATCTGTCTCTTGTGATAGCACCAACACAACGGACACCTAAACCTGGTCCTGGGAATGGTTGACGGTAGACCATATTACGTGGTAAGCCTAAGGCTTCACCAACTTGTCTAACTTCGTCTTTATATAATAATTTCACTGGTTCAACGAGTTCAAAACCGAGCTCGGCTGGAAGACCACCAACGTTATGGTGAGCTTTAATACCTTTAGATTCTAAAATGTCAGGATAGATGGTACCTTGACCCAAGAAAGAAATACCACTGAGTTTTTGGGCTTCTCTTTTGAAAACATCAATGAAGATTTTACCAATGATTTTTCTTTTTTGTTCTGGATCTTCAACACCCGCTAAAGCATCTAAGAATTCATCAACAGCGTCAACGTAAATAAGATTTGCGTTTAGTTGTTCTTTGAAAACTTTAATAACTTGTTCAGGTTCACCTTTTCTTAATAAACCGTGGTTAACGTGAACACATGTTAAGTTATTTCCGATTGCTTTAATTAATAATGCTGCACACACAGATGAGTCGACACCACCTGAAAGGGCTAATAACACTTTCTTGTCACCGACTTGGGCTCTAATTTCTTTGATTTGTTCTTCGATGAACGCATTCGCTAATTCCCTATTAGTGATACGTTCCATCTTTGGATCTCTGACATCTCCGCTCATAATTTACTCCTTACCAATGAACTTCTTCTACTCTATTGAATAGTTTTCTAATTTCTTCTGTAGGTTCTTCCCATTTCTTAATAAGAACCTCTAATTGTTGATCTGGCACAATTGAAGTTTCTTTTCTTTGCTTGTTATAGAAACGAATCTGTTCAACTGTGCGTGGGAATAAAACCAAAACATATTCATCGAATTCAGGATTCTCTTTAACGTACTTTTCTCTCAACGTGTTCAAGTCAGTTAAAGCATCTAAAATTACAGTGACGTCATCATACATTTTTGCGTATTCATGAATTCTTAAAGAAAAAAGCTCCCATACTTCTTTTTGTTTAGAAAAATCCTGTGTCTCGCCAGTGAGTTCGTATCTAATCGCATCACTTGAGACAATCAAAGTATGTGGATGAGCCTCTTGGTACGCTTTTGCCCAGGTAGATTTACCACTACCAGGCATTGCAGATAACATGATAAGTGTTTTCATTTCTTCCTCCGATTCGGTTGAACGAAATCCTATCTATTAGCAACTTTTAAATAAAAAAGTTCCTACGTGATAATCATAGTTATACGAGGAACGTTTTTACAAGTAAAAATTTATATTTTTACAAATATTAATATAAGCCTTCTTTATATTCGCCTTTATCCACTAAGGCTTTAAGGGCTTTAACAACACCTGGTTTGTCTTCTTTATAAGTGACACCAAACCAAACTGATGGAGTGGATAATAAGCG
>CAMIVH010000069.1 GCA_946401755.1 uncultured Caryophanales bacterium
CCACCTTTACCAACGAAGATTACGTGATCATCTTTATTGATTTCTACTTTCTCTTCTTCTTGTGCAGGCGTTTCTTCTTTAACTTGTTCTTGCACGATGGTGTCGATATCTTCTTCAGTAGCGAGGAGTTCATCGAGAGATACTCCATATAATTTCGCTAAGCAAATAAGGTTATCGGTATCTGGACTTGCTTCCGCTCTTTCCCATTTACTCACGGCTTGTCTTGATAATCCTAATTTATCCGCGAGTTCTTCTTGGGAGTAGCCATATTTTTTTCTTAATTTTACTAATCTGTCTGCAATTTCAATCGTCATAATCGTTTCCTCCTGTTTTTGACACCAACAATCTAGCAATTTTTTACTTGGTTGCGCCACCTAGTCTAGTTAGAATTTTCGCAACTTTTGGTTGCAAATCATGCATTTTTTGCTAAAAAGTCGCCAATAACAGCGTCATAACGCTCTTCATCACTTAATCTTACCCTAGAATGTAATGCGCCTTCAAACCAGACGATTTCTTTCTTATTTGAGGAGCAAGCTTCATAGATTTGTTGGCTCTTTTCAGGTAAGCAATAGATATCTTTTGTACCCCAAATAAAGAGAACAGGAATGTTATCAAATTTAGGAACATAATTAATTGTTTTTGCGTCGTTAATATTGCATTTGGTGAAGTGTTTGAACCACATCCAAATTTCATAATAAACAGGGAATAAAGCGTGACCACTTTCGATGTAGTGGTTCTTATAGATTTCTTGGTAAGTAATAAAAGCGCTGTCTAAGATAATGGCTTTTAAATAATCTTTCTTAAATGAGGCTGTCGCGATAGAGGTCGCACATGTACCAACACAGATACCATGTAAGAATAATTCCTTTTGATTAAGGACATCGTGCATGTATTCCATCCATAACTGTGCATCTTCTGCTTCCTTGATACCACATGTGGAATAAGTACCTTCAGAAAGGCCATGCGCTCTTTGGTCGACCACTAAAACGTTAACACCAAGTTTCTTATATGGTTGAGCGTAGTAGTAGGAATAGACGAGTGTTTCTCTTCTGCCTGGAAGAATGATTACTGTTTTATCAAAACCATAGTCAAACCACTCACCCACTAATTTAAGACCATCTTTGGAAGTGATACTTAATTCTTTAATATAAGATTTATCACCTTCGACCCACTTTAGTCCTCTTTTCCACATTGTTTCTAAGGCTGGGTTACCTGGTTCTGAACATTCTTTTCTACCCCAAGAACCTAATTTACCGCGCATCAGTGTCTTACTATAAACCTTATAGGCCACAAGGAATGTGAAGAATACTGAAAATAGTAAACCTAATAGTAGTAGGGCACCAACAACGATAATAATGATGATAACTGGTGTAGGCATAGATTATTTCTTTAATAATTCGTTTAAGATAACAGCTTCTTTTTCACACATTGGTGAGACTGGTTCATCACCAGCATAGAAGGCCGCGGCTAAACCTGGGCCAACGTTACAACCAGTGGATTGACCAACTGGGACAAAGATTAAATTCTTTGGTTTGAATGTTTCTTCAATCATCTTTTTCATTTCAAGAGCTTGTGGTTCTCTTAATGAATAAGTGACAACGAATGATTTGTTGGTTGGATCACCAATTGTTCTTCTAATATATTCTGGGAATAATTTCATGACAGTCTTATAGCCACGGGCTTTACCAATGATTTGGGTTTGACCTGTTTCGTTACATAAATCGCCTAATGGTTTGATACCAATCATGTTACCCATGAAGGCTTTGCCTTTAGCGATTCTGCCTTTTCTCGCTAAGAAGAAGAGGTCATCAATGAAACCACATTGGTGGATTCTTAATCTGAAATCTTGTAAGTATTTAACAGTGCTATCAAAGTCCATACCTTTTTCACGGCATAAACTTGCTTCAACAGCGATTAAATCAATCGCGCCACTATAGCGTAATGAATCGATAACTTTGATCTTAATTTCTGGATATTTTTCCATGACTTCTCTAGCGCCAACAGTAAAGGCACTATAGCCACCACTCATGGTGGAAGAAATGGTAATGACGACAACGTTTCTACCAGCGGCCGCTAAAGCGCTTAATCTATCAACGATTGTTTGAGGAGAAGGAATAGAAGAACTGAAGTTATTCTTCTTATTGGTCATTAATGTAAAGTATTCATTTGGGGTCATTGTGTCCCAATATAAATCAGTTGGTCTATTAGAGCCATCTGGCCAGACCACTGTACTCATTGGGGTTTCTTCGATCCCATATTTTTCGATTATTTCTCTTGTGAAATCACCACCGGCATCGGTGAGAATAGCAAAGTTTTCTTTCATGATATTTATTTACTCCTTGTTGTGTTTAGCAACGTATCTATTTTTGATTTTCCACACTAAATACGCAAGTGGGAAGTTAATTAAGAATGACATAAGAAGGGCAATTGTATAAGCAATTGGCATCGCAATTGGGACATATGGTTTCAATAGTTCATATAAAACCGTTGAAATAACAAATATTAATAAAGTTTTAATTGTAAAATAACAGCCTTCTATGAGAGTACGTCTGCCCATCTTTTTAGTTGGCCACATAAATGCGGTAACGCCAATAAATACTTGATAGTAGAAGAGATAGGCTAAACCTAAGAACATATAGGTATATAAACCAACATTTGGCCAAATAAGTGTTAATACTGTTAACATACCGATGCTCAAAAGAGCACATGTTAATGGAGTAATAGCGTATGACCAAATAGTTCTTTGGATTCTAAATGTATCTAAACTTGGTTTAAAGTGCGATGACTTATTGTTATCTAAATAGATTGTTTCAATTTGGACTTCTTCAAACTTTAATCTCTTAATTTGTAAATTACAAATAACGTTCATTTCATATTCGTAGTGGTCACCTTGAAGAGCGGTGATGTTGAAAACATCTTTAATTGGGAAACCACGTAATCCACATTGATCATCTTGAATATATTCTTTGGTTAAATATGTTCGACATAATCTCGACATGAAGTTACCATTTCTACTTCTTTTAGGGACACTCTTATCAAACTTACGAGAACCTAAAACAACACAATCAGTTTCGTGTAATTTGTCATTAACTCTAATGATATCGCTAACCGCATGTTGACCATCTGCGTCACAAGTAATGACGTAGTTATGACCTTCTGGATGTAGGTTTACATAAGAAAAGCCAAGACGCAATGCGGCACCTTTTCCTCTATTAGGATTTTGGTCTAAAACAATTGCATATTTCTCTGCTTCTTTAAAGACATCAGCGAACTGTTCTCCTGAACCGTCGTTTACAACGACAGCGTCAAAACCTTCGCTTTTTAAGTTAACTAAAAGCTCAATCATCAAGTGATCTGGTTTATAAGCAGGAATTAATATATAAGTATCGTTTCTTGGATAATTAACTTTTTCCATCTGCCATACATTATAAACATTAAAGGATATTTTTTAAAATATAATTGCCAATAGTATTTTATTTTGTTAGTATTAGTGAGCAAACTTACTTTGGGCGACATTACGGCTCAAGGCGGAAGGAGAAAAAAGTTATGAAAAAAGGTGTCCATCCAGAATACCATCGTTGCACAGTCACATGCATCTCCTGTGGTAACACATTCGAAACAGGTTCTGTTTTAAAAGAAATCAAGGTTGATACATGCGCTAACTGCCACCCATACTACACTGGCAAACAAAGATTCGTTCAATCCGATGGTCGTGTCGATCGTTTCAACCGTAAATATGGCTTAAACGAAAAGAAATAATTAAGTATCAAGTTAAAAACAAAGCCCCGAGGCAAAATCGGGGCTTTTCTTTATTTGGTGGTGATATGGGAGAAACAAGACAAATAGGTTACCACCAAATACAGTGAGGAATATTGAAATGCTTATCCTTCGTAACTTATTGATTTGGTCTTATTAACCATGGCTTTGAAATCATCTCTATACTTATCATTAATGTAATCATCATTAATTCTTTCTAATAAGTGAGTATAGGAAGAGGTGCCTTTATATTGAGATTCAGTTAAAGTTAAGGCATATTCTGCAACATAGCCAGCGAAGTCAAAGTCAGCGCGTCTAGAGACAGCAATATCCGCTTTAGTGTTAACCACTTCTTTATTTTGTTCAGTAGCTGGATCTTTATATCTAAGAGTGGTCTTGAAGAAGAAGTTTTCTGGGTTTTCATTTTTAAGCTCTAATTCATATAAGGCGACAGTGGTGTGATCAGACATGATTTCACCAGCGTCTTTCTTATCGTCTTCAAATTCTTCATTGCTCATTTGTCTAGTTTCATAGCCTAGTAAACGATAAGAAGCAACATCATTAGAGAATTCGATTTGACATTTAGCGTCTTTAGCGACGACATATAATGATTTACCTAATTCTTCCTCGAAGACTTTTGTGGCCTCTAATTCATCATCGATATAGTAAGCATTACCATTACCATTATCTGCGAGAGTGTATAAAGTATCGTTATTATTACTTCTATATCCACAGCAGGTGAGATAAACACCATCCGCGGCTTTTTGTTTAATTAATGTTGTTAATTCTGTACCAGAGACTTTACCAACATTGAAATCACCATCAGTAAGAAGGACAACGCGGTTATTACCACCATTGATGAAGTATTTATAAGCCATTCTATAGGCTTTTTCGATGCCATCTTCACCATATGTGCTACCACGTGCTTCTAAGCCATCAACAACATTGTTCAACTTACTCTTTTGTTTTCCGGTTAAACCTTCACATTCGACCTTACCTGTAGAAGCATAGGAAACGATGGAAACAACATCATCTTCTCCTAAGTTATCAACGAGTGTATGAAGTGATTGTTTGACTAGACCAAACACTGGACTCATTGAGCCACTTTTATCTACAAGAATAACAATGTTATTTTTAACATTTTCAGTAATCGCAGGTTTAGCTTTAACAACGACGCTCGCTAAATAGTGTTCATTGTTCCATGG
>CAMIVH010000070.1 GCA_946401755.1 uncultured Caryophanales bacterium
GAACTAAAACACGGTTTAATTTGCTTTCATCTTCTAAGATACCTTTGAGTGTTTCAATATCTTTTAAGAGTTGAATCTTTTCGTTTTCTAAAGTGACTTCATCAGTATGAGATAACTTATATAATGGCATAGTCACGATAGCTTCTGCTTGTTCGTTTGAGAAACCATAACGGGCCATTAAGTTAACTTTAGAATCCGCTTTATCTTTACTGCGTTTGATGATTTCAACGACTTCATTGATGTTTAAAGAAGCTTGAATTAAGCCTTCAACGATGTGTAATCTAGCTTGGAATTTTTCTAGATCAAATCTGCTTCTTCTTGTCACAACATCAACTTGGTGAGCAATATAAGCATCGACATAAGTTAAGAGGTTTAAAGTCTTTGGACGACCATCAACAATAGCCACCATATTAGTGCTATAAGATGAGACTAGGCCAGTCTTATTGTTTAAGTATTGTAAGAGTAATTCGACTTTGGCGTCTTTCTTACAGTCGATAACAATTCTGATACCTTTCCAGTCAGATTCATCACGTACTTCGAGTAAACCATCAACGGCTTTGCTATGGATAATCTTATCGATTTCAAAGACGAGTTGGTTCTTTTGTGTTTTATATGGAATTTCAGTAATGACAATCTGTTGATTGTCTTTGTTTTGCACGATTTCTTCTTTACTAGCGATTTCAATACGGCCTCTACCAGTTAAATAGATGTTTTTAAGACCTTCACTTTCGTAGATGATACCACCACCTGGGAAGTCAGGACCTAAAACAAATTGCATTAAGTCTTCGATGGTCGCTGTCTTATGACCAATACGGTAAATGACTGCATCAATAATCTCTTTGAGATTATGAGGTGGGATTTCTGTCGCCATACCAACAGCGATGCCTTCTGTACCGTTAGCGAATAAGTTAGGGAATCTAGCAGGTAAAATGGTTGGTTCAAATTCGGTATCATCGAAGTTGAGCTGCATATCAACAGTCTTTTTGTCGATTTCTCTCACTAATTCGTTACTGATTTCACTTAATCTAGATTCGGTATAACGATAAGCCGCTGGTGAGTCACCATCGATAGAACCGTTATTACCTTGGAAGTCGATTAATGGGTATCTAATCTTCCAATCTTGGCTCATTCTAGCCAAGGCTTCATAAATAGATGTATCACCATGAGGGTGGAAAGTACCCATAACCGCACCAACGGTATGAGCGCATTTTCTAGTTGGTTTATTGAAGACGTTATTATTCTTGAACATCGTGAAAACGATACGTCTTTGAACTGGTTTTAAACCGTCTCTAACATCAGGAATAGCACGATCTTGAATGACGTATTTAGCGTATGTCGCATAGCGGTCACCCATGACATCTTCCATTGGTTGTATGGAGATATTTTCAACGTAATTTTCTTCGACTAAATCAATCTTTTTTCTAGCCATAGATTACTTTACCTCCTTAATGAAAGTGTCAATTTTATTGAAGTCAACGTTCTCTTCGACCCACGCTCTTCTGACACTAGCGTCACGGCCCATTAAAACGTTAACTCTCTTCTCTGCAAGGATTGGATCATCAATCTCAACTTGGAGTAATAATCTAGTCTTTGGATCCATAGTGGTTTCTTTAAGTTGGATAGCGTCCATTTCACCAAGACCTTTATAACGACTGACTTTATAACCGCCACCAACTTTCTTCTTGGCTTGTTCCAAGCCATCATCATCCCATGCGTATTCTTGCACCACTTTTTTACCGTCTTCTTTGTAAACACGATAAAGAGGAGGAACCGCAATATAGATGTGACCAGAGGTGATTAATTGACGCATATAATGATAGAAGAACGTTAATAATAACGTTTGGATATGCGCACCATCGGTATCAGCATCGGTCATGATGATGATTTTGCCGTATTTTATATCTTCAATATCAAAGCTTTGTCCAAAGCCCGCACCAATGGTATTAATAATAGTTGCGATTTCTTCATTATGGACTAATCTATCGATAGAAATTGAGTCTGTATTTAATGGTTTACCACGAAGTGGTAAGATAGCCTGATGTAATCTATCTCTGCCCTTCTTAGCTGTACCACCAGCGGAATCACCTTCAACGATAAAAAGCTCGTTTTTAGCGTAGTCTTTAGACTGCGCTGGGGTCAATTTGTCACTTAAAATGACCTCTTGTTTAGGTTTTTTATTACTTCTAGCCTCTTCTTTCGCTTTACGCGCGGCTAATCTAGCGGCTTGTGAGGCCACACACTTGTTGATCAAGTTAATAGCGAACTCTTTATTTTCGAGTAAGTAATAAGTAAACTTATTAAAGATGAAATTAGAGACGACAGAAACCGCTTGAGGAGTGCCTAATTTGCCCTTAGTTTGGCCTTCAAATTCAAGGAGCATTTCCGGGATTTTTAAGCTCACAACTGCGGTTAAACCTTCTCTAATATCACTACCTTCTAGCTTTTTACCCTTGGTAAGTTTATAAGTTTCAGCGAAATCGTTAACGGCTTTAGTGATACCGGCTCTAAAACCAGTTTCATGAGTACCACCATCTCTTGTTCTTACGTTATTAACGTAAGAAAAGATTGTTTCGTTGTAGTCTTCATTGCAATATTGTAAGGCAATTTCAATATCAATTTGTGTTTCTTCATCAGTATCAGAAAAGCTGATCACAGGTGATAATGGATTCTTATTGATATTGACGTTATTGATATATTCCACTAAGCCGTTTTCATATAAAAAGTTTTGAACTGTTCCGGTTTTTTCGTCGGTAAGAACAAATTCCACGCCTTTCATTAAGAAGGCACTTTCTTGTAAGTGGCTAGCGATTGTATCCCATTTGAATTCGACTGTGGAAAAGATAGTCGCATCTGGTTTAAATCTCACTAAAGTACCATGTTTTTTACATGTACCAACGACTTCTAGTGGGACGACAAGTTGACCACCATTTTCGAATTTAAGATGGTAAATATTTCCGTTTTGATAGACGTTTACGTCTATCCATTCACTTAAAGCGTTAGTGACAGAGGCACCAACACCGTGTAAACCAGCAGCGGATTTATAGACTGCGTTATTGAATTTACCACCAGCGTGGAGTTCAGTAAAAACAACTTCGACCGCAGGTCGACCAGTTTCTTTATTGATACCCACAGGAATACCACGTCCTTCATCAAGAACGCTAATGGAACCATCTTTATGCATGGTAACGCAAATCTTTTTGCCATATCCTGACAAAGCTTCGTCAACTGCATTATCAACAACTTCCCACACTAGATGATGGAGACCTGCACTATTGGTTGAACCAATGTACATAGCTGGTCTTTTTCGGACACCCTCAAGACCTTTCATCACGTGAATATCATCGGCTGTATATGTTGTTTTATTGATATCTGACACTATATTTTCCCTTTGCAAGACTTAATTATATACAAATTAAGTTGCAAATATAAAGCAATTTTGTAGAATATAAAGGTGCGATTTGGAGGTACAAAAATGAATATATTTGTAAATATATTGGTGCCAATCATTTGTTTGCTAATTGGTTACCTAATGGGCAGTGCAAACATCTCAATTCCATTAGGAAAAATGGTTTTTAAACAAGATCCACGTGAATATGGATCACATAATCCAGGCGCCACTAACTGTGGTCGTTTATGGGGTAAAAAATACTTCCTTATCGTATTCTTCTTTGACGTATTTAAGACTATCTCCCCACTTTACATCTGCTGGGCAATCTTAACATTTGTTCCACTTAATAATGGTTTACCATTATTACCAAGTGCTTCCGCTATGTATGCTGGTAATGTTGATGGTTATATGATTCAATGGCCTGTTTACTGGGTGGCGGTCATTGGTGCGATGCTTGGTGGTATCTATCCATGCTTCATTGGATTCAAAGGCGGCAAAGCCGCCTCATGTATGGTCGGCATCACTTTAACTACCTCTTGGACATTTGGTGTTATTGGTGCTCTTTCCTACTACTTCACCTTAAAAAGAAGCGGTTATGTTTCCTTAGCAAGTATCATCACATCCATTATTAATGCAATAGTCACTTGGACATGGGCAATCTTAATTGCTTGTAAAGTCTTCCCAGTCCCAGGAGAAGGCGTCTTCCCATGGCTCTTCATAATCAACTTCGGACCAATGCTTTACTGCAATTATGTCTATGCAATTTTGATGACAATTATCTCCGTCGTTTTGATCATCAGACACCGCACAAATATCGGTAGAATCAAAGCGGGAACCGAAAGACAAATCACTTGGATGAAAGTAAAAAGCAAGTAATTAATTAGTAGATTTAATAACTTTGTTATTATAGACAAAAGCACTCATAACCGAGTGCTTTTATTTTTTGTTCGTTTTTGCGGGGATTAGACCACCATTAACTGTGGAGATAAAATAGATTCACAACGTCCGTTTCAGTGTAGTAAACAAAGCCAAATGTGAGCCCTGAATCAGGCTCTCCATAACGGAAATATGAGTATGGTTTTTCAAAGTTGATTTGGTATTCTTCATCCCACGAATAGTAAGCCGAGCCAATCCATTTTTGGACGAACTCGTTGGTCTTAGTTTCAAACGTCATGTCTGGTCCTTGCTTGAGCTTAAAATCAGTCTCTTTTTCTGTATTGAACTGGGCTAAGAAGTTTTCATTGTTAGCGGAGAAGTCTAACACAAAATAAACCGGGCCAGAGTTGTCCATACCAGTGAGATGTTCATAATGGAAAATAGGATTGCCGGTAATCCAATGTTTGATAGCGCATTTGCTTTCAAGTTGCTTAAGACGTTTCTTGGTAAGATCAGTACATCCTAATAAAGAAAAAGATATAAGGAATAATATAGAGGCTT
>CAMIVH010000071.1 GCA_946401755.1 uncultured Caryophanales bacterium
TTGCTGACGTTGATAGCGGCTTTAACGATAGCAGTTGTTTGCATTCTGCAAATTTCTGGATATGTGACCGCTAAACGGCAACCACGGTGACCCATCATTGGGTTAGCTTCGTGGAGTTCAGCAATTCTATCTTTGACGTCTTCAACGCTTAATTTGAGAGCGTCAGCTAATTCTTTAATGAGTTCTTCTTCTTGTGGTAAGAATTCATGTAGTGGTGGGTCTAATAAACGAACGTTAACGTTGAATGGTAACATTGTTTCATAGAGGGCTTCGAAGTCAGCTTGTTGCATTGGTTCGATTTCAGCTAATGCAGCTTCACGATCTTCAACTTTATCAGCAAGAATCATCTTTCTCATAGAGAAGATTCTGTCTTTAGCGAAGAACATATGTTCAGTACGGCAGAGACCGATACCTTCAGCACCGAAGATCTTAGCTTGTTTAGCATCTCTTGGTGTATCAGCATTTGTTCTAACTTTGAGGGCTCTGTATTGATCAACCCAACCCATTAATCTACCGAAGTAACCAGCGGTTAAGTCTGGTTCAACTGTCTTGATTTCACCTTCGTAGACTTTACCTGTACTACCATCTAAGGATAATGTGTCCTTATCTGTGTAGACTTTATCACCAATGGTGATTGTACGTTTTTCTTCATCGATAACAGCGGCAGCGCAACCACAGACGCAGCATTTACCCATACCACGGGCAACGACAGCGGCGTGTGATGTCATACCACCACGCATTGTAAGGATACCTTGAGCGGCAACCATACCAACGATATCTTCTGGAGATGTTTCGGCTCTGGCTAAGATAACTTTTTCACCAGCATTCTTTCTGGCTTGAGCTTCTTCAGCAGTGAAAGCGATTTTACCTGTACCGGCACCTGGACCAGCTGGTAAACCAGAGGCGATTGGTGCTTTCTTGGCTAAGTCGTCTTTATCAAAGCCTGGTAATAATAATTTATCAAAGCTGACTGGATCGATTCTTAAGACAGCTTCTTTTTCATCGATTAAACCTTCGTCCACTAAATCACAAGCGATCTTTAAAGCAGCGGCTGGGGTTCTCTTACCATTACGTGTTTGTAAGAAGTATAATTTACCGTCTTCAACGGTGAATTCCATATCTTGCATATCACGGTAGTGGTTTTCCATTAATTTAATGGTCTTGACGAATTGTTCGTAAACTTCTGGCATACGAGCTTTTAATTCATCGATGTGGAGAGGTGTACGGATACCCGCGACGACGTCTTCACCTTGAGCGTTTGGTAAGTATTCAGCGGAGATGACTTTTTCACCTGTACCTGGGTTACGTGAGAACGCAACACCTGTACCAGATGTTTCACCCTTGTTACCGAAAGCCATGGATTGAACGTTAACAGCAGTGCCCCATGAATATGGGATGTTGTTCATCATACGATAAACGTTCGCTCTTGGGTTGTCCCAGCTTCTGAAGACGGCTGCGACAGCTTCCATTAATTGAACTTTTGGATCAGTTGGGAATTCTTCACCGAATGTCTTTTTGTAGTATTCTTTGTATTTAGCCACTAATTCTTTTAATTGTTCAGCAGTGACTTCTGTATCTAATTTGTAGCCATTCTTTTTCTTTAAGTCATCTAACATCTTGTCCATGTCATCACGTGGGTGACCTTTTGCGATGTTTGTGAACATAAGAATGAAACGACGATAGCTATCCATTGCGAAACGTTCGTTGTTTGTTTCTTTAGCAATCGCGGCACATGTTGTTTCGTTTAAACCTAAATTTAAGATGGTATCCATCATACCTGGCATACTGACTCTCGCGCCAGAACGCACAGACACTAATAATGGGTTCTTGCTTCCACCAAATGTCTTTCCTGTTTTCTTTTCGATACCTTTAATAGCTTCGAAAATTTGATCGACGACAAATGCTGGGATTTCTTTACCACTTTCATAGTAAAGTGTGCATGCTTCAGTTGTGATTGTAAAACCTTCTGGAACTGGGACACCAATGTGGCTCATTTCCGCTAAGCCGGCACCCTTACCGCCTAATAATTCTTTTCCTAAACCATAGGCTTCATCGAAAGGGTAGACATATTTCTTTTCTGCCATAATAATCCTCCTGCAGGTCTTTGTGAGTCTCCTCACAGCGCTTAAATATTATCACACATGCGCAGTTATGCATACTTTTTTTGCAAAAAAAGTGCTACTTCATAGATTTTCGTATAAACTATAAAGAAAGAATGGACCTTAACGTTTTAGGAGAAAAAACATGAAGAACAATCCATTAGTACTAACACTAGACTTTGGAACACAATCTGTCAGAACCGCTTTAATCAATAAGTCTGGTGAAATAGTATATCTATCAAAAAAAGCTTATGAACCCGTATCTTTTGCTCTAAAAACTGGTTATGCAGAGCAATTCGCGGATTTCTATTGGGATAATTTGGTCGAATGTCTTAAAAAGCTCAGCAAAGAATGTGTTGAGAATTTTGATGACATCGTTGGTATGACTGTTACCACATTTAGAGATTCCGCCGTTTTATTAGATGAAAATAACAAACCATTAAGACCAGTAATCTTATGGATGGACCAACGTTTAGCGGAAGCAAAAGAGAAACTCCCTGCTTTCCATCGTTTCTTGTTCAAACTCGTGGGTATGAAAGACACAGTCGATATGAACCGTACCCGCACAATGGCGCATTGGATTAAAGAAAACGAACCAGAAATTTGGGCTAAAACCAAAAAGTATGTAAACATATCCACATATATTAATTACCGCTTAACTGGTGAGTTAGCGGATTCTCCAGGTGGCTTAACTGGTCACTACCCACTCTATTACAAGAAGTCCGAGTGGTACAAAGAAGGTGCGATGAAAGGAAGAATCTTTGGTATTCCTCAACGTATGCTCCCACGTGTCGTGAAACCAGGTGAAGTCATTGGACGTTTAAGCGATGAAATCGCTAAAGAATGTGGTTTACCAAGAGGACTTAAATTAATTTCTACTGGTAGTGATAAAGGCTGTGAAACAATCGGCTTAGGTTGTCTTACACCTGACATTGGTGCGCTCTCATATGGCACAGCGTGCACAATTGAAGTCAGTAACCCAAAATATCATGAACCAGAACCATTCTTACCTGCCTACGCTGCTGCGGTCCCAGGCTTATACAACCTAGACGTGCAAATTTATCGCGGGTATTGGATGCTTAGATGGTTCGCGAGTGAATTCGCTAGCGAATTAGAAAAAGAAGCCAAAGAGAAAGAAAAACCAATCGAAGCTATTCTCGACCAATGGATTAACGATGTTAGCGTTGGCTCAGATGGCTTAATCCTCCAACCATATTGGGGACCAGGTTTAGCCAGACCTTTAGCAAAAGGCGCAATGGTGGGCTTCTCTAGTGTCCATACACGTAAGCACATTTATCGTGCTATCGTTGAGGGCATTGCGTTCGCCTTACGTGAAGGCATGGAAAGCATCCAAAGAGCACAAAAACAAAAAGTTAAATCATTAAGAATCTCTGGTGGTGGATCATTAAGTGATGAAATCTGCCAAATTACTGCGGATATCTTCGGCTTAGAAATCGCTAGAGTGCAAACAATTGAATCAACATCATTAGGCGCTGCAATTGCAACATTCACCGCAGTTGGTGAATTCAAAGATGTGCATGAAGCAGTTGCCAGTATGACCAACATCTCCACTGTGTTCAAACCAAATATGGAAAATCACAAGAGATACGACCAAATCTATAGGGAAGTCTACTTGAAGATTTATCCAAGATTGAACCCACTCAATAAAGCAGTAAATAAATTGTTCAAGAGGTAGCTATGCAAAACTTTGTCTTAATTTCCCCAAACTTCCCAGACACATACTACATGTTTGCTGAAGCCCTAAAGATTAACGGCTTCCGCGTCTTGGGTGTGGGCGATTGTCCATATGAACGTTTATCGTGGGAACTTAAGAGCTGCTTAGATGACTATTATTGCTGTAGTAGTTTGGAAAACTTTGAAGAACAAAAGAATGCTGTTCAATTATTCACTGACCGTTATGGTCAAATAGATTACCTTGAAAGTAATAACGAATACTGGCTCAGTAGAGATGCTGAACTTAGACAAATATTCAATATTCCAAATGGTGTTAGACCAGAAGAATTAAAGTACTGGCAACACAAATCATTAATGAAAGAATACTACCGCAAAGGCGGCGCAAGAGTCGCTGATTTTGTGATGGTTAGCGATAAAAAATCTGTTTTAGACTTTGTAGATAAAGTAGGTTATCCTATTTTCATTAAACCAGATATTGGTGTAGGCGCTGCTGGCGACTATAAAATTAATAATGAAGAAGAACTAGACAATTTCTTTGCCACAAAAGAACCATGGATTACATATATTTGTGAACAATTCTTATTTGGCGATATTATTTCATTTGATGGCATATGTGATAGTAATAGTAATGTTGTTTTCTGCGCTTCTAACTTCTTCCCACCTTCTGTCGCGGAAGTTGTTAAAGAAGGAAAGGATCTCTTCTATTATACACTTAAGAAAGTACCAAGTGATTTACTAGAAATTGGCCAGAATGTTGTTAAAGCTTTTGGCGTTAAGAAAAGATTCTTCCATTTAGAGTTTTTTAGGTTAAGTAAAGCAGCGAAAAATGTCGGTCGAAAAGGCGATATTGTCGCTCTTGAAACTAATATGAGACCAGCGGG
>CAMIVH010000072.1 GCA_946401755.1 uncultured Caryophanales bacterium
TACTTTAAGAACGAACAAGAAGTTGATATTAGAGATATTAAAAACTTCTATGAAGTTTCTCAAGTTAAGCATTATCAAGATATCCTTTCTAGCTATGGCTTCTTTGACCATGTCTTAAGCGATGGTGGTCAAGTCTGGGATTTCTTAAATAGCACTTTAGAAAACTTACAAAAAGTCGCAGAAATCTATTTCTCTAAAGACTTAGATTCTAGAAAGACCTCTTCCTTTACTTCTCCTAATATCACTATTAAGAAAGATGGCTCAATGCTCGAAGTCCTAGTGGATGGTTCTATTTATAGTGATGAAGAACTTAAGACAATTTTAATTGGCTTAAAGCGTAAGAAGAAATTCGTTAAGATTGGTGATAACTTCATCAACTTAATGAGTGATGATACGAAAGAATTCTATAGCCTCGCTAAAGACTTAGACCTTATTAGTGAGAACTCTTTACACAGTAAGAAAGAACTTCCTCTTTATTACGCTTTCAAAGCCTATGGTAAGGATAATAGCTTCTTATCAATGGATAGTTATTTAGATGACGTGTTCAATGAATTAAAGAATTTCTCAGAATCCAATATTGAGATTCCTAAGATCAACGGTGAACTTAGAAGCTATCAAACCGATGGTGTGAAATGGCTCAACGTTTTATATAAATACTCATTAGGCGGTATCCTCGCTGATGATATGGGTTTAGGTAAAACTATTGAAACTATTGCCTTTATTAATTCCATTAAACAAGATAAACCAATCTTAATTGTTTCCCCTAAATCCTTAGTGTTCAACTGGGTGAGTGAATTTAATAAATTCGCTAGCGATATTCCAGTCTACGCCATTATTGGAACAGTAGAGGAACGTAAAAAGATTATTAAAAAGATTAAAAACGACAAGTTCGGTGTCTATTTCATTTCTTATGATTCTTTAAGAAACGAATTTGAAAACTTAACCGATATTACTTTCGATATGTGTATCCTTGATGAAGCTCAATTCATTAAGAACATGCATGCGAAGAAGACAGGCGCAGTTAAACAAATCAATGCTTTACACACAATTGCCTTAACTGGTACCCCAATTGAAAATAATATCTATGACCTTTGGTCAATATTCGATTTCTTAATGCCTCATTATCTTTTAGATTATGAAGACTTTAAAGATTCATATGAACACAATGAAGAATACTATGAAATAGTAAGAGATAAAGTCGCTCCATTCATTTTAAGAAGAAGAAAAGAAGATGTCTTAAAAGACTTACCAGAAAAATACGAAGTCATTATTACCACTGAAATGAGTCAAGAACAAAGAAAACTCTATGATGCTTTCCGTTTACAAGCTAAAGAACAACTCAAATCATCTGATGGTGGTTCTAAGATTATGGAAGTCTTATCTATCATTACAAGACTTAGACAAATCTGTGTTGACCCTTCAACATTTGTTGATAACTTCGTTGGGGAATCAGGCAAGATTACCGCTTTAAAAGATATCATCAAAGACAAGATGAAAGATGGTCATAGATTCTTAATCTTCTCTCAATTTGTCTCTGCGCTTAATATCGTCAAAGATGAGATTGAAAAGATGGGTATCAAGTATTATATGATTACTGGTGATACCAGCGCGAAAGAAAGACTTAGAATCTGTAATGATTTCAATAAAGACGAAGAATATAAGATTGTGCTTATTTCCTTAAAAGCAGGCGGCACGGGCCTCAATTTGGTGGGCGCTGACGTGGTTATTCATCTCGATCCATGGTGGAACTACTCCGCGGAAAGCCAAGCTAGTGATAGAGCGCATCGTATTGGTCAAACAAGAACCGTCGAAGTCATTAAACTCATCGCTGAAAATAGTATCGAAGAGAAAGTCGTTAATCTTCAAAATGAGAAGAAAGAACTCGTTGATAAAGTCATCAGTGATAACGACTCTTCAATCAAATCTCTGTCTATCAAGGATTTGAAGTCAATCCTCTCGATGTAATAAAATCGCAACAATAACGGACATGAATTTGTGCTTTGTCATATAATAAATGTCCGTTTTCATAAATAATGAAGGCGAATCATTTCATATATAATCATGGAGGCTCAATATGATTTTAGAAAAATGTGTAATTGGTATTGAATTCGGTTCCACAAACATTAAGGCTGTCATGCTCGATGAAAATCACGAAATCATCGCATCAAATGACTATGCTTGGGAATCAACCTTAAAGAATGGCATTTGGATCTATACATTAGAACAAGCCAAAATCGGTTTAGCGGATTGCTATGCTGGATTAAAACAAAAATTTGAAACTAAATATCGTCGTCCATTAGCGAAAGTTGGCGCGATTGGTATTTCTGGTATGATGCACGGTTATCTTGTCTTTGACAAGAATGGCAACCAATTAGCGGAATTCCGTACTTGGAAAAACACCATCTGCCCACAAGCACAAGATCAATTATCTCAATTATTCAATTTCAACGTCCCACAACGTTGGAGTGTATCCCATATTTATCAAGCTATGCTTAATGGTGAAAAAGAAGTTAAAGACATCGTCTTTGCTACCACCTTAGCGGGCTATTTCCATTATTTATTAACTGGTCAAAAAGTTATCGGTGCTAACGATGCTAGTGGTATGTTCCCATTAGATCCAAACACCAAAGATTATGACGCTAATATGGTCGCTAAATTCAACGAAGTTATCAAAGATAAAGTCGGTTGGAGAATCTTAGACATCTTACCAAAGTGTATGTTAGCGGGCCAAAACGCTGGCTACTTAACAAAAGAAGGTGCCTTATTAATTGACCCAACTGGTGTCTTACAACCAGGTATCCCATTCTGTCCACCAGAAGGTGATATGGGCACAGGTATGATTGCCACTAACTCTGTTAGAGTTGGTTATGGTAACTCTTCCCTCGGTACATCTGGCAATATTACTCTTGTTACTGATAAGAGCATTGCTATGAACAAAGAAATCGATGTTATCGCTTCTCCAAGTGGTTATCCAGCCGTTCTTGTTCACGCGAACAACTGCACAACCGATATCAATGCTTGGGTTGAATTATTGCATCAAGCTATCGTTTTAGCGGGTGGTTCCATCCAACGTGGTGAACTCTTCGTGAGATTATTCAATAAATCTTTAGAAGCTGAACCAGATGCTGGTGGTCTTGTCTCATTTAACTACTTCTCTGGTGAAGCCGCAGTTGGTGTTCAAGAAGGTAGACCATTATTCGTGAGAGAACCAGATGCTAAGATGTCCTTGGCTAACTTCATGAAATCCCATATCTTAGCCGTTCTTGCTGTCTTAAGAATCGGTGTTGATATCTTAAAGAAACAAGGTGTTGAAGTTAATAAGATTTACGGCCATGGTGGTTTCTTCAAAACACCAGTGGTTGGCGCTAAAGCATTAAGTGCTGCTTTAGATGCTCCAGTTGCTACATTAAGTAGTGCGGGTGAAGGTGGCCCATATGGTGAAGCCTTATTAGCCGCTTATATGTTAGAAAAAGAACAAGGTGAAACCTTGGAAGACTACTTACAAAACAAGATCTTCGCTAACGCTAAAGAAGATGTTGCTATTGCTTCTAAAGAAGAAGTTAAAGGCTTCAATAAGTTCTTAGAAAGATATAAAGCCGCTGTCCCAGTGGAAGCTAAAGCGGTTGAATGCGTTGAAGGTCAACACAATAAATAGTTTTCATGTTTAATTGGTGCTTTATCGGAACAGGTCAAATTGCTAGGAAAGTTGCTAAACAGTTAGTAACCAATCCTGGTCATCAAATTGTGTCTGTTTTCAATCGCACCAAAGCTAAAGCGGAAAAATTCGCTAAAATTTATCATTCAACAGTTTATGAAAGTGCGTTAGAAGCAATAAATGATCCTCGTGTTGATGGTGTCTATATTGCGACGACTAATGAAACGCACTTTTCATTTTGCAAACTTTGTTTGGAAAACCATAAACCAGTTCTATGCGAAAAACCAATTACTGGTAACGCAGAAGAATTGAAAGAATTAATTAAACTCAGTAAAGAAAACAATACATTCCTTAAGGAAGCAATGTGGACTTGGTTTAATCCTGTCGCTAATAAGGTGAAGCAGTGGATTAAAGAAGAAAGAATTGGAAAGATCCTTTCTGTGGACTGTATCTTCAATATGCCAATCTTTGGTTATAACAAGGCTAAAGGTAGATATATTAATCCATCTAGATATGGTGGTGCGCTTCTTGACTTAGGTGTCTATTCCGTTAGATATGTGTACGAGTTATTTGGTAAGCCTAAGGCTATTACCGCTAAAGGAAAACTATATAACGGCATTGATTTATTCAATGATTCAATGTTTGAATATGATGGCTTTAAAGCTCATGTTAGTAGTCAAATAAACGCTCTCGTTGGTGAGCACTGTATCATCAAAGGCGAGAAAGGAATTATTAAAGTTCCTTTATTCCACATGGCTAGTAAAGCAGTCTTAAAAACTAAAGAAGGTAAGGAAGTATTTAGAGATAGAAAGAAGAAATTCGCTACTCAATTTAGAGTGGTCGCTGAATATATCAAAGGTGAGCAAC
>CAMIVH010000073.1 GCA_946401755.1 uncultured Caryophanales bacterium
ACATGGGGTATTGATGCTTTTTTGAACTGTCTACTTTTTGTTGACTAGTTCAATTGTCAGCCTTGTTTTATTTAGTCGTTTTGTTGGAAGACATTCGTGGTGATATAATCAACGCCCATATCCTCTAATCTTTTAAGCGCTTCTTTAGTGTCTACTGTCCAGCAGTTAACCTTTAGGTTCTTCCTATGGAAGAGATCCACTAAATCTTGCGTTAATAATTTATCTTCAATATCAATATCCATCTTGAAGAATTTAGCCCATTTATAAAGTGTCTTATAATGACCTTCTTCTAAGAGTTGTTGTAAGTGCACTCTCTTGTGGAATTTGTTTCTTAACTTAATAAGTGGCCAAGGATAGAAAGCAATGAAGGTAACGTTTTCTAGACCCATATATTCATCAATGTACTTAGTGATTTGCTTTAAGTACTTTCTTTTTGGATTCTTTGGCTTGAATTCGATGATAGGGCGCTTGCCACTTTCTTTACAAATCTTTAAATAATCCTCAAAAAGCGGAATATAAGCGTCTTTATCGCCTTGGTCGTTATCTAAATGCAATTTGATAACTTCGTCCTTTGTCATGTCTGCGATGACGTATTTCTTGCCATCACTTAAGAAATCTGGATCATGATGAATAACCCAATAATTATCTTTAGTTAAATGGATATCGGTTTCGATACCATAGAAGTCGCCTTTCGCGGCTTCCTTGAAAGCATTTAAAGTATTCTCAAAGTATTTATCGTGCTTACCACGATGCGCGATACATAATGGTTTCATATTTATTAGTCTTCTGCTTCTCCTAAAGCTTCTAAGCCTTTGGTAAATGTTGTCTTTGTATTCTTAACGTTCTTCACAAAGAAGAAAACCGCTAAGGAAACAACAATACAGACACCAGCATACACTGGTAAGAATCTCCAGTCAAAGCCATCAATGAATAATAATGAACCTAAAGCAATTGGAGTGATGGTTTGAGCAGCCATACTAGCGGCGTAGTAGTAACCAGTGAATCTACCAATCTTCTTGCTATTACATAATTCAACGACCATTGGGAAGGAGTTAACGTGGACTAATGACATGCCAAAGCCTTTAATTAACCAAATGATATATAACCAAACTGGAATAGAACCTTCTGGTAAACCAATAGCAAATGTTAAGATGGCCCACAAGGCGTAGCAGAATAACGCTAAACATAAACCACCGAATAATGTCCATTTACGACCAATCTTGCTAGCGATGATACCACCAACAGCGAAGCCAACAACACTACCAACACCACCTAAGATGGTTAGAACCATTGTGTTTGTGCTTTCGGAATGGGTACCATAAATAACGTAGTTATTAAGGAATGTAGAAATACCATTATCCGCCATAAACCAGAAAAATTCAGCACCTAAGATAAGGAATAGCATAATCTTATTGGCTTTGCTTAATGGTTTATCATCATCAACCTTATCAGCGGTTTCACTAAGTGCTTCACCTCTAGCTAATTCATCTTTCATCTCATCTTTAATCTTGTTTTCTTTAACAAGAATGAATAAGACGACAGCGGAGATAAGCATTAAAACAGATGCGACAAGGAATGGTCCCATGACTGCCCAAATGTTGCCATATGCCCATGTATGTGGTTTATATAATCCTTTAACCCAACCTAATGCAGCATCATCTTTTGGTGCAACTGCGGTACCTAAATAGTTACTTAAAACGAAGACAAGACCAACGACAGTAGCGAAAGCGCCACCGATATAGCCCATGATATTGATAATGCCGTTTGCTTTAGAACGTAATGGTTTTGGAGTAATATCTGGCATTAATGCAACCGCAGGATTACGATACATCATTGCGAATAAGACAACGACCGCCATCATGATGATGACACCAGCTAATTGATTGAAATGGAATAATACTGGAATGAATGGGAAAGCCACTGCGCAAACGAATGTGCCAACTAGAATATAAGGCATACGTTTACCGATTTTAGTGCTAGTTTTATCTGATAAATGACCAAATATTGGCATAAGGATTAATGCGGCAATATTATCAATCGCCATCATAATACCAACAGGGTATTGTACTTTCTTAATGATGTCGCCACATTGTTGGATGGCTTCAGCGCTATTGACTTGACGGAGTGTTTCATACTCTGGATAGAATGCTTTAGCGAACATTTCACTCAAAAATGTTGGGCACCATAAGTCATAGACTTGCCATAAAAGCAAAATTCCAAAGAACGCAAAGCCAATTAAAAAAGTGCGTTTGTAATTCAACTTAAAGGTTGATTGATTCTGAACAGTTTGTTCCATAATTACCTATCTTTCTGCGTTAGTAACAACGCGTTCACACAATAGCAAGGTAAGTCCTAACCATCTTTTTGTCAACCTTTTATTTATAAAACGGGCTATAATAGCGACGAGGTTACATATATGAATAATAAATTTAAAAGTATTAGGATTACTGATAACTTTTACCAGTCATCCAGTTTCTTTCCAATGCCACTTACCTTAATTGGCACATTAAATGAAGATGGTACTTTAACTTCCTATGGTGCCTATTCGTTAATATTCCCTTATTACATCGCTGGTAAGGAATTCTACGCGATGATATTAGAATGCCGTAACACCTCTAATACTGCGAAAGGTTTGTTAAGACACAAAAAGTGCACAATTAATTTCTTACCATATTCTAAAAAGAACTTTGCTCAACACGTTGACTGTGGTTTCCCTGGTGACACTCCAGAAGAAAAGATGAAGAACTTTAAATTCACTCCTGTTGATGGGTTATCACAAGATGAAAATCCAAATGAAAAATATCCAAAGATTTTAGATGAAGCATTACAAGTTTTTGAATGCACATGGATGAGTGAATTAGACAACGCTCAAGATGATCCAATCTTAGAAGATTATGATGGTTTTAAATATCATAACTTCAATGGTATTACCTCCAAATTTGGTGCCCATTTTATCTTAAAAATCGATCACATCCTCATTAAAGAGAAGTATTATAACTCCATCATCAATGGTGCTACTCGTAGCAATTATTGCCCACTTCCTACTAACTGGGGCTATAGAGATAGTAAGTATTTCTGGTGTTCAGATTTTAAGAAACCTGACGCTATTGCAATCCCAAATAGAGAAGTGGATATCTCTTCCGTTAGATACGCTGCAGATAGATTAAATACTGACGTCAAATTCACCGACGCTGCCCTTAAGATGCTTGTGAAAGTGCCACGCCCATTTTTAAAGCTAGTGCTCAATGGCTGTGTTGACTGGGCTAATAAAAATGGTAAAAAAGTCATTGATGAACCAGAGATGAAGGAAATCAATGATAAGCGTTCACAAGAAAAGAAAGCAAAGAAATAGAAAAGAGGACAAAGTCCTCTTTCTTTTATAAACCCTTGTTTTGATAACGGTGAATAATGAATTCTACTATTAATATGAAAGCTTCAATAAGTAGTGAGATACCGATAAATGTTAAGTGGTGTTCTAGGGTGTTAACTGTTTTAGCGATTAAGAATATAGAGAATATAGCTTCAGTCACACAGAGAATAATGATGACCGTATTAAGGAATGGCTGCTTAAGAATGTTATAACCGGCATTACCAATTTTAATAGCTTGGAAAGCAATGCTACAAATACCCCAAACGATACATGTGGTCGATAATTCCATGTCTATCGTCATGATTAAGACACCAAGAATCATCGATAAACCAGCGACAATGGCATTAGGTATATTACGCAATTTTCCTAGCATTTTTAATGAGAGGAATTCAACCATCTCAGTAACCCCAATAGCTAAAACAATAGAACCCACAAATGACTTGTTAAGTTCTAAGCCTTCCTGATATTGATAAGCAATGAAAGTTAAAATGGTCACACCGATGATGATGTTACTAATAATTGTTACAATCTCGAGGATGATATGAAGTGTGCCACTCTTTCTCATAACTTTATGGTATTCCTTATTTAAAGAACCTTCAAAGACTATCTTTTAATAATCTCTAATACAATCTCAATCATTGTATTGAAATCTTGGATACAAAGATATTCAAAACGGCCGTGGTGGTTACCACTTCCAGTGCCTAAGTTTGGTGTAACCAAACCCATCTTGGAGAAGGTTGCACCGTCAGTACCGCCTTTAATACGCTCGAATTTTGGTTCAATGCCAAGTTTTCTAAGAGCGGCTTCGGCTTTCTTAACCGGACGAGGATCTCTATCAACATATGGTTTCATATTTTCATATTGTTCAGAGATTTCGACTTGGATTTTAGCCTTTGGATATTTAGCAGATAATTCATCTCTAATTTGATAAATCTTAGCATCTAATTGTTCTAATGCTTCTCTAGAGAAGTTTCTTAAAATAGCGACAAATTCAACTTGTTCACTAGTGCCATTAACTGAAGTTAAATGCCAGTAACCTTCATCAGCGTAGTATGGTGTTTCCTTTTGAGGGAGCATATTGATAAATTCCGCTTGTAATTGAAGAGCGTTGATTAAGGTATTCTTACCTTC
>CAMIVH010000074.1 GCA_946401755.1 uncultured Caryophanales bacterium
TTTGCTCTTTGATATTAGAGTTTACGGTTGTAGTATTCGACGATTTGTGATTCTGTGATATCTTGTGGTAATTCTTTACGTTCGACTTCACGGACATATTTACCAGATAACTTTTCAGCATCCACTTCAACCCAGCCAACTTTTGTGCCTAAGGTTTCTAAGGATTCTTTAATCACTTTGAGGTCTTTGCTGTTTTCTCTGACGCTCACGACATCACCAACTGTTAATAAAGCTGATGGGATGTCTAACTTTTTGCCGTTAACTTCGATGTGGCCGTGGTTGACTAATTGTCTGGCACCTCTTCTAGTTCTGGCAAAACCCATTCTGTAGACTAAGTTGTCTAAACGGGATTCGAGCAACTTCATGAAAGCAACACCGGTAACTTCTTTACTTGTTAAAGCAATCATGAATAAGCGACGGAATTGTCTTTCGTTAACACCGTACATTTGTCTTAATTTTTGTTTTTCAATTAATTGTTTTCCGTATTCGGAATTCTTTTTACGACGGGTGTTACCGTGTTGGCCTGGGCCATAAGGACGTTTCGCTAATTCTTTACTTGTTTCTAATGTGGAAAAGCCTAAGCGACGGGATCTTTTCCAATCTGAACCTGTGTATCTCATGTTCTCGTTTTCCTTTCTTTATTTCTTCTTGCAAAATAATGAATAGGTGTGAATTCCTTATCCCGGATGTTTGATTATACGTTTCACCTTTGAGCTTCGGTTACTTCGTCACAGCCGTATCAAACGTCGGTCGGATTGTATTCACATGCTGCATTACATGCAGTAAATAATATATAGAAATAATCCTAATCCGTCAATTAAAAAATTAAATAATTTTATAATCTAAGTAAAAATTGAAGGGTGGTAACTACTTGAGCAGAACTACTAGTGCTGTATGGATCTACGTAGTAACCAAATCTCCAAACAAGATATACGATGAATAAACTAATAAAAATCAAAACAATTGGACCGGTAATTGCAAGAGGAATGATATTTCTCTTAGGCCAATGATGATTAATGCCTTTGACTAAATTGATAATGGCGATGATTAAGCATGGAACAAAAATAAACAAGATCGCACAAGCGATGAGGATTATTATGAACCATAGCAAGACGCCAACAACAAGAATTCCTAAAAAAGCCATGCTGATACTCTACACTTTTTATGAATTAATCGCAATTATTTTAAAACATCATACTGTAATAGTAAGAAGCTTCACAAATAATAATGATTGTGATGACTACTGAAATAACAATAAATGGGGCAAGTAGTCTTCTTGTCCATTTATGCTTAATACATTGCACTAATAAAACGATAAATGCGGCAAATGCTGGAATTAGCAAGATTCCACACATCAGCATTATTAAGTTACCTAATCCGGCTGCAAGTCCTGACATCATAAGCTTTATAACGCCTTTCTATAGATTCATAGCCATCAAAGCAATGGCAGCGTCTACTGAAGATGAATTATTAGGAGAATTATCCATAGAGAACACACCAGTGGTGTGATAGATAACAATCATCGTGGTAGTTAAGGCCATAACAAAGATAATGCCCGCTATAATAGCACCCACTAAATTCTTGGCAGGCCACTTATTAGCGACGCCATTTCTCATATTATTGATAAACACGATTAAAGAGGCGAATAATGCACCCGCTAGAAGTGCGTATATGATAATCAGAAACGGATAGAATAATGCAAATACAAATCCCATTTTGTTAGTCCTTTCTCCTGATATAATAATCAGTTTAAGTAGGTTATAAAACTATAACACTAGAGAGACTATAAATTATCGATATCAATCGTGGCTTTTGCCTCTCACTTATTAGACACATTAAATATAGAAAACTGCTAAAGAAAATGCAAATTTTAGTTAATGATTTCTGTCTTGCTATCTTTAATAAATAGTATATTTCTTAAAAATGCTTTTAACTCCAGGGTGAAATTCGTTAGAATAATAGTGTGGCTTTAGCCAATTGTTTTATTAATCAATAATTAGGGGGTTCCTTTTATGTATATATTGTTAACTCAAGGTGAACAAGCAGCTATTATCGCCGCTAGTGTCGGTGGTGCGATTGTTCTTGGTGTTTTATTTTTCTTGCTCTATCACTTTGTGATTTCTAGAAACAGAATTAAGCACCAGGTGCGTGAATTACAAAAGAAATACTCCTATTTAGATGCTCTTTTAATTGGCCAAGACTCCCAATACATTCATCGTTTAGAAATTATTTCTCGAACAAACTTACTCTATGTTGATAAGCATGAAAAGTTCTCCCGTAGATTTAAAGAAATCTATGAAAACGATGATAAGTTCGCGGAATCCATGCTCAAACAATTAAACGCTCTTATTAATAATAAGCAGTTCAAAAATATTAAGACTGTTATCGGTGACACTAAGAAAGCGATGAAAGTCTTTGAAGATAAAGTCAACGCTTTAGATAACGACTTATATACATTAATCAAACCAGAAGAAGATTCGCGTCAATCCATTCTTAAACTCAAAGAAAACTATAGACGTGTTAAACAAACATTCTATGCGAATAGCTCTGACTTAGATTTAGTCAGTTCTTCTATTAACCAAGTCTTTGACAAGCTTGATCAAATGTTCGTGGAATTCGAAACACATATCGAAAGTGCGGAATATGATGATGCACAAGGTTTATTACCAACCATCAGTAAAGTTGTCGCGGCTTTAGAATCCGCTTTAAGTCAATTACCAAATCTCTGCATCTTAGTGAATACAGTTATTCCTGAAAAAATCGAAGATTTAAAGAAAGATTACGAAGTTTTAGAAGCTCAAGGTCTTCCTTTATATAACCTTTCATTCCAAACAAAGTTAGGTGAATGGAACAATGATTTAAATATCATCCGTACCCGTTTAACAAAGTTACAAATCGCTAATATCATGGAATCTTTAGATGCTCTTCAAAGCGAAATTGAAGAGATGAGAGAACTCTTAAATAACGAACAAAACGATAAGAACTTCTTTGAAGAACATAACGAAGAAATCTATCAACAAGTCGTGGATTTAGAAAAAGCTTTCTTGAAGATCTGCTCTCTTTTACCAGAACTCTATCGTACATATGTGGTCACAGATGAGCGTAAAGAAAAGGTCGAACAATTAAAGCAAACTATGAACTCCTTAGGTACCACTAAACAATCCTTAGATAACTATGTCCATAGTTCTTTAAAACAACCATTCTCTACCTTAAAAGGTAAACTCGATGAATTAAATAACCAATATGCTGTGGCTAAAGAAGGTATGGAAGAATTCAAACAATACATCGAATTCTTGAAGACCAGTAGTGAAGAAGCCTACACTTTAGTGTTTGTCTATTACTATCGTTTAAAACAAGTCGAAAGCTTACTTAGAGAAATTGCTATTCCAGAATTCTCTGAACCATATCGTGTGCGTATTGAAGACTGCTATGACTTATTAAACGAAATCGATAAAGCCATCAAAGTCCAACCAATCGCTGTTGATGAAATCAACGAAAAGGTCGCTAACTTAAAAGGTAACGCCAATGCCTTATTCGATGAAATCGAAAACAAATTTAGAGAAATGCAACTCGCTGAATCAGCGGTTGTCTACGCTAATAGAGATAGAAATCATCAAGATGATGTGCATCAACAATTAAGTGCCCTTGAAGAAGAATTCTATCAAGGTGAATTCGTGAAAGTTTATCACGAAGCAAACGCCATCTTCAAACGTATGCACGTCGAGGATACAGGTACTGCTAATGGCTAATATTATCTATTTAGATAATGCTGCCACCAGTAAAGTTGATCCTGAAGTATTAAACTCTTATAACCAAATCACTCTTAAATATTTCGCCAACCCAAGCAGCATACATTCTCTTGGTCAAGAAGCTTCACGCTTATTAGATAAAAGCCGTGAACAAATTTTAAATGTCCTTAAACTCACTCACCACGAAGTGATCTTTACTAGTGGCGCGACTGAGGCTAATAACCTTGCTATTAAAGGCTACTGTTTTGCTAATCGCACTCGTGGTAATCACATCATCACCAGTGCCACTGAACATCCATCTGTTTTAAACACAGTTTTAGAGATGCAAGATTTCGGCTTTGAAGTGACAGTTTTACCAGTGAATAAACAAGGGCAAATAGAGGTTAATTCTTTAAAGGCTGCAATTAGGGAAGATACAATACTTGTTTCCCTCATGATGGTCAATAACGAAATCGGCGCTATTAACCCAATAAAAGAAATTGGAGAATACTTAAAGAAATTCCCAAAAATAGCTTTCCACGTTGATATGGTTCAAGCCATTGGTAAGATTCCATTAAGTTTTGAAAATATTGATATGTTCTCCATCGCTGG
>CAMIVH010000075.1 GCA_946401755.1 uncultured Caryophanales bacterium
TATTTGTTAATTTCAATGATTGCTTTCATATTTTTAATATCTCCTATATATCTTTGATATAGTTTTACTAATAAATTACTATTTAATTACTTCAGGCATTTCCTCGTGATCGACCATCAAAACGTTCAATGTTGGGTCAATTTCAAGGAGGATTTTCTTCATTTGTGGCATGAAGACTCGCTCAACTTCGTGAGGAACATCTAAGTAATTGAACTTCTCGCAGACAATTGCGCGTCTCACATGATGTGGAGCGTCACCTGATATGTAAATATCACAGCCTTCATCTCTAGCGATGAACCAGTCACGAGAACCGCCGCCACCAATGATGCCGACTTTCTTAATGGTTTGGTTGCCTTCTTTGATCAATAAACCATAGTCAACGTTAAGACTTGCTTTAGCAAACTTAGCGAATTCATCGATTGGCATAGCTTCAGGTAGTTCACCAATACGCATACAGAAATCTTTTTCTTCTGGGCAATAAACGTTTTGTAAGCCAAGAAGTTCCGCTAAGGCGTCATTCATTCCATCCTTACCAGAATCAAAGTTTGTGTGCATACTATAGACAGGTACGCCAAAGGCGTCTATCTCATTACAGAGTTGTTCTTTAAGCTTATCCCATTTGAAAACCTTAGCCTTAGTGCCATAGATAAATGGATGGTGAGTAATAATTAAATCAGGTTTATTCTCTTTTACCAAAGGTAAGACTTCATAATCAAAGTCTAAACAAAGAAGGATATTATGAACTTCTTCAGGCAACTTACCTGTCATAAGACCAACGTGGTCATGATAAAACTTCGCGTAGCGTTTAGGGAAACGTTTGGAAAGTTTTAAAAGGAGTTTTCTTGTATTCATAAATATCTCTCCAACTTATGCTTTTCAGCATTAAGAGTGTCGATTCTCGCTTGTGGAAGATTGCCGCTGGCGATGATATTATCAATCTCGCTAATGCGAGTTTGATACTTTTCTTTAAAAGTCGCACTTTTTTCTCTTCTTAAGATTGGTCCAAACTCTAAATCTTCATCACCGATCACTGCACTATCAGCTTTCACGAATTTGATAATTTCATAGAAAATATCATCTTCCTTGACGATTTGTTCGTCCGCAATCGCAAAGCCCATTTGGACTATTTCTTTTCTAGCTAATGGGACTGCACTATGTGCATCGATGATAATTGTTTGCACACTGATGAGCTTTTCAGGATGCGCTTTTAAGATTTTCACAATCGTTTGACCACCCATACCAGCGATTACAATGGTACCGACATCACGAGTGATGTCTTTAATACCGTCGCTGAATAAAGGTGTGATTTTGTCATTCACATGATAACGAATAATATTAGCGCGTAATCTTTCAAATGGGCCTTCTTTGTTTTCGACCGCAAAGCCTTTTGTGACTTTACCAGATTGCGCTAAAGCAATCATGAGTTTGCCATGATCGCTACCGATATCGGCCACCACGGAATTTGGGACCATATCGTGAATGATTTTCAAACGTTTGGATAATCTAATCATTAAAGTTTTTCCTTGTAGTCACCTAATCTTTTTGAACGAGTTGGGTGTCTGAGTTTCTTGATAGCCTTAGCTTCAATTTGACGAATTCTTTCACGAGTAACGCCAAATTCACGGCCAACTTCTTCAAGAGTTCTTGGTCTATTATCGTCTAAACCATAACGGAGTCTAATGACTCTTTCTTCTCTATCGCTTAAGTCTTTAAGGATGCTATAGAGTTCTTCTTTTAAGAGTTGTCTGGTTGTGAAATCGACTGGTGATTCACTTTCCTTATCTTCGATAAAGTCACCTAAGTGGGAATCATCTTCTTCACCAATTGGAGTTTCTAATGAAACAGGTTCCATGGCGATTCTTTGGATTTCACGAATACGTTTCGCGCTTAATTCACCGTTCATTGCTTCACTGATTTCTTCCGCGGTTGGTTCACGACCATAATCTTGGATGAGTTGTCTTTGGATACGTGTCATCTTATTGATGGTTTCAACCATGTGGACAGGAATACGAATGGTTCTAGCTTGGTCGGCAATCGCACGTGTAATAGCTTGACGGATCCACCATGTGGCATAGGTTGAGAACTTATAGCCTTTGGTGTAATCGAATTTATCTACAGCCTTCATTAAACCGAGGTTACCTTCTTGGATTAAATCCAAGAATAACATACCTCTACCAACATAGTGTTTAGCGATGTTAACGACTAAACGTAAGTTAGCGTTGATTAATGTTTGTTTGGCTTCTTCATCGCCTTCTAAAATCTTCTTGGCTAAGATTGGTTCATCTTCCGCTTTTAAAAGGTCGTATTTACCAATTTCTTTAAGATACATCTTAACGGAGTCGTTGATGCGGACTTCACTACCGAGATAATCGATATCGATGTCTTCTTCCACTTCCTCGCCTTCTTCTTCGGCAAAGAAATCATCATCTGGTTCTTCATCAAGATTCATCTTGCTTTCATCAAAGTCTTCATCGAAGTCTTCGTCATCTTCTTCATCAGAGATAACTTCGATACCGTTTTCTTTGAAGAAATTGATTAAATCTGCAATTGTATCATCATCTAAATCAAATTGATTTAAAGCATCATAAATATCACTTTGGTCAATAATGCCTGATGATTTGGCTTTCTTTAAAAGAGAGTTCTTAATATCATCGAGTGAGAGCATTTCGCCATCTTCATCATAGATGCTTTTAACTTTCTTTTTCTTTTCAAGCTTTGGAGAACTTGGTGCTCCTTCGCTTACTTTTGGGCGGCCTCTCTTTTTTGGCTTATCTTCTAAGACCGCTTCGTTTTTTTCTAATTTTTTTCTACCCATAAATCAATGCCCCTTTCATTGCTTTATTTATAAATAAATTTAATTCTGTTTCTTGCGTAGCCTCCGACGGTTGTAGTCAGAAAGAATACGCGCTTTTTCTTTCGGGTCCTTGCCCTCAAGAGATTGTTCGAGTGTGTCGCTTTCAAAGATCTTCTCTTTTTCCGCGTTGATGACTTCTTGTAAATTTACAAGCAAGCTCTCATCGCACTTGTCTGGATGGTTTCTCTCTAAATAGAGTGTGGATATTTGATTAATCAAAACATCCTTTTCTGGTAATTCGCTTGTTTCTAATGAAGAAATGAGGTCTACTGGCACAAAGTCCTCATGTTCATGGGCGTACTCCACCAAGAAATTAGCAATGATGCGGTACGTCTCATCATAGAAACCACCGATTTTTTGCTCATAAAAGGCCACTGCTTGCGGATTTGAGAGCATTTGGTATAAAAGTTCACGCTCCGCAAATTCGAGCCTTCTGAGTATCTTTTTCTCAGGATGATATTCGTTAATAACTTTCTTAAAGTCTGTTTCTGCTGGTTTCTTGCGGGCAGTTTTAAGAATATTCCTAATAGCATCAGGTGCAAAACCGGTAATATTTGCGAGTTTATTAATATAAGTATCGAGTTCAAGCTGTGAACGGATGGCAAGTAAGACTGGAATGAATTCATTAATCAAAGTTGTCTTCTGTTCAATAGTTTGAAGTGGATTGGTATTCATATAGTAGTTCAAGATGAAGTCCACTCTAGAGACAAGCTTATTTAAATAAGCATTGAGCGCCATAGCACCATCACTATTTAAGATTTCATCTGGATCTTTAGTGCTGTTTTGATTATCAACGATACGGACATTAAGACCAGCTTTAGCTAAGTCATTAGCGATGCCCATTGTGGCTTTTTGACCAGGAAGGTCACCATCAAGGCAAAGCCTTATTTCAACATTGAGTGATCTCAAGAGTCTAATGTGTTCAGCGGTTAAGGCTGTACCCATTGTGGCTACACATGATTCAATACCGATGCGGTATAAGGCGAACACATCCATGAAACCTTCTAAAACATAGATATAACCAGCGATACGCGCTTTTTCTTTAGCGTTATGGAAGTTATAAAGAATGTTGGACTTATGAAATAAGTAAGTTTCAGGAGAGTTCACGTATTTGGCTTCTGGACCTGGTGCGATACGTCTAGCACTATAGCCAACAACTTCGCCATTAGTATCAAAGATAGGGAAGATGACACGGCCTTGATTACGGTCAGCGTAGACACCGTTAATGTTATTAGCGACGCCTGTATCTTCGATGGTTTTTAAAGAATGACCTTTTTCTTCAAGGAATCTGCATGTAGCCTTACCGTCTTTATAGGCATAGCCTAACATGAACTTAGCTCTTAAATCAGCATCCAAATGACGTTCATTAAAGTAATCTAATCCCACTTTTCCTTCTGGTGAATTCAAAGCGTATTGATAATAAATTGTTAAGTCATGAAGACACTTAATAAGTGGCGCTCTTTTTGGGTCCACGACTTT
>CAMIVH010000076.1 GCA_946401755.1 uncultured Caryophanales bacterium
AGAAAGAAATTATTATTCTAAAGAATAGCGTTGAATTTATACGCTTTTTCTTTACGTTCGCTCATGATTTTGTGATCAAGTGGCCTTAAATGATAGGTCACTTCTTTTTGAATCATGTTACGAGTTAATTCCGCCAAGTCGGATGTATTTAAATTGGCGTATTCTTCAGGAGTGATTGGTTTTAAAAATGAGATAGAGACTGGATATCTCTTAAACTGTGGATGCATCTTTAAAACACGGAATGTACCATAGGTCGCAGCAGGCAAGATTGTAATTTTAGCTTTTTGTGCTGGTCTAAATGTTCCATGATGGAACGCCGCGACAGGCAACATTTGGTCACGAATTCTTGTGCCTTCTGGGAATATCATCCAGTTTCTTTCTTGTTTCTTTAAGTCTTCTTCAACCGCTAACATCACTTTTAGTGATTGTCTTAAGTCATCTCTATCCATACTCTTCACATCTAAAGATTTTAAAGCAGTTTTTAGAAGTGGCACTTTTTCAAGTTCCATCTTGCCGACAAACGTTGTTGGTTTCTCTAAGGCAATTAAAAATGGCAATGGATCAAAAGCGGACATATGATTAGCGACAAGGAAGAAATTACCATCGGTTGGAATATTTTCTAAACCAAAGACATGTAAATCAACCTGCAAAGCATCAGAGGTCTTTTTAGAAATTTTTCTAAAATAAGCGTTTCTAATTGCAAAAGGAACTTTATCTAGCTTTTTATTCCATCTTCTGAAAGTGAAAAGACAAGCCCATAATAGGCGAGCTCCAACTTTAAGAACGGCTTTTGAATAATGAAACATAGTTTTACTTTTCTACTTGATGAATCTTTAAATTTGATTGGAAATGACGTACTTGTTCCACGAGGACATAGAGTCCTAACTGTGGGTGCGATTCTAATCTACCAAATATTACCACAAAATGTCCGTTAGGGATACGTAGTAATGGATTAGAAGCACTTCTATCCCAGTACATGACTGGGATTTTGCTGAAGAATGAATTTTCTTCAAAGGGTTCGCGTGACTCGATATCGATGTAACGGAACATTGGATGATCTTGAATAGCATCACTGGCTTGGCCTAGCAATGTAATTGTTGAAATCATGTTTCCTTCCTCCTAGATTATTTCTCAAGAAATAACATCTTGAGCGAACATCCTGGAAGAACACTATTTTTTACTGTGATTGCCTTATTATCATCCACACCGTTAAATTCCGTGTAGTAGTTATCTAACTCTACAGAAATCTTTTCAGGTTTAGGGTTGATAAAAATGACAAATTCTTTTTCGTTATTAATGATGTTTTTGTTCTTTGCGGTTAAAAGATAAACACCATTGTCCCAGTGAGAGATTTCAAAGACATTTTTAATCTCCGTTGGTTTAAATAACTTAGTATAAGCTAGTTTCTTACGCAGGATATTAAAGAGACGGAAACGATTGACCATGTCAAAGCGTTCATCAACGAGACGATAGTTAAGGTTATTAACGCCTATCGTCTTGTAGGTGTTGTCTAGTCCATCTTTGCTTTGACCAATTTCTTGACCAGCATGCACTAAAGGAACACCGAATGAAAGAAGTAAAATGTGGTTAGCAAGATCAACTCTATCTAAGAGCACTTTTTCTTCTTCAAATGCGTTAGAAACAAGCAATTTATCATAAAGCGTACTATTATCATGACATTCAAGATAATTGATGCTTTGATTAGCGGAATTAAACATTGGTTGGTAGGATAAAGGTAATGTGCTTGCATGGAAAGCATAATCTAAGCCATAAGCATAGTCAGTATTACCACAGATATAGCCTTTTTCGTGAAGATTAAATGAGGAAGATGGACCTTTAACAATATCGCGATACGCGTCGTTAAAGAAACCGAATTCTTTAAGTGATGCAGCGTTGTTTTTACTGGCCTTTTCTTCTTTTGGTAATTCTTCACCCATATCCCAGCCTTCACCATATAAGATAGCGTCACTTTTGATCTTTCTAGCTTCCTTATAGCAGGCTTTGACTGTCGCTATATCAAGTAAGCCCATGAGATCAAATCTTAAGCCATCAATGTCGAAGTATTTGAAAAGATATTTCACACTGTCGATGATGATTTTACTAGCCATCTTTCTTTCAGAGGCAAAGTCATTACCACATCCTGAGGCGTTAGAAAGATAATGGTTTCTTCTACGTCTAAAATAATAATGTGGAACAGTCTTTTCAAAGTCACTGTTTTCATATTCATAAATGTGGTTATAAACCACATCCATCACGATTCTTAAATCATTTTCATGGTATTTATTGACCATTTCTTTAAATTCTAAAATACGAGAGGCCGCTACTTCTGGATGAAGAGCATAGCTACCTTCTAAAGCGAAGAATGATAAGGTATCATAACCCCAGTTATACCAGTTATTGGTCTTAACATCGTCCTTGGAATCAAAGTCTAAAACTGGTTGGATTTGGACATGGGTAAAGCCCATATATTTAATGTAATCTAGACCAGCGGGATTACCCCCTACTGTCTTTCTATCAGTTTCCGCAAAACCAGCGTATTTGCCTTTATTGACTGTATTATTGTAGTTACCTTCATTTAAATCACGAATATGGGTTTCATAGATAACCGCATCAACGTAATTGTTAATCTCAGTTTGTGGCTTAACGTTCTTGATTTTAAGTAAGGCGTCAGTATCAATAACAACGGAGTATTCACTATTCAAACTGACTTCTTTTCCGTATAAGTCTTTAGCCTCAGTCACCACACCAGAATTATTGATGATGTAGCGGTATTTGTAGTTTAATAAATCTTCTTTAATTTTGAGGCGATAAATACCTTTATCTTCCCTCACCATTTCACGAATCATGGTTTCGTTATTTGGGGAGATTAATTTGACTTTTACTTCATTTGCTAAAGGGGCCCACATCACAAACTCTGTGGCCTCTTTAGTGTAGTTACTACCTAAATCATCGCCTTCATAAAAAAAGCGATCATCGAAGTCTTTAAAATATATCGCGTCGTTAACTTCGATATTTGTGCACTGTAAATCACCGACAAGAAGACGATAGTTCTTACCCAATTCATAATCACTATCGAGATTGATATCGAAGATATAGATATTATTAATGGAGGTGAAATGTGTGGTTTCTTTTTTGACTAATTGGTCTTCTTTGTATAAAGAGACTTTGAGTTTTTCAGGACGAGGAATGTCAGTGAATAAGATGACATTGATTCTTCTCCAAGAGAAGAGTTTAGCCTTTAAATAACTAACCATTAGTCATCACTCCTGAAGTATGTTTGTTCGTCACTAGTGGCGACACTTTCTTCATTAGAGGAGCCAAATTTATCTTGCACTAAAACTCTGCAGCCTTTATTACCTTCGGTTTCGTTACCGACTACCCCTTCGCTTTGTAAACGAAGGAAGAATCTACCAGCGCGGTTAAAACCAACGCCACATTCACGTTGAATACGTGAAATAGACATAAATTCTTGGCTCATAACCCATTCTTTAATGGATTGGTAACGTTCTTCTTCGGTGTTACCATGTTCCTTAAATTCTGGAGTTTGCATATATTCATTGGCCGCTTGAGTGGCCTCTTCTTCTAAGTTAAGGAATTTCTCATCGAAGTGAGTTTCATAGTGTTCTTTTAAATAACCAACGACACGAGAGATTTCAGTACGATGGATAAAGCAACCTTGTAAACGCACAACGCCAACACGTGAAACGAGTGGGGATTGCACAAGCATATCACCTTTACCAATAAGCTTTTCCGCACCGCCTTCACCAATAATGGTGATGGAGTCAACACTACTTGCAGTCATTAAAGCAACGTGAGTTGGTAAGTTAGCTTTAATAACACCAGTCACGACGTTTGTGGATGGACGTTGAGTGGAAATCAATAAGTGAATACCACAGGCTCTAGCTTTTTGGGCAAGAGAAACGACTGGCATAGAGATTTCTTTGCATTGGTCAACGATATCAGCGTATTCGTCTAAGACGACCACGATATATGGAAGTTTCTCTAATCCGAGACCTGGAGCATCTTCATTAAATTCTTTAATGTTTGTGGAGCCATTTTCGGAGAAGAGCATGTATCTTTCTTCCATTTCTTTACATAATCTATCGATTAATGTCTTTGCGTCGTTTGGATCAGTGATGATTGGGCAAAGTAAGTGAGGCATATCTTTATAACGAGACATTTCAACTTTCTTTGGATCCACTAAAACGAGTTTTAAATCATCTGGTGAATTACGCATGATTAAAGTGACGATGATAGAGTTCACAAAGAT
>CAMIVH010000077.1 GCA_946401755.1 uncultured Caryophanales bacterium
GGATTTCAATATCTTCACTAGTGACGAATTCAGTTGGTAATGTCGCCATTTGAATATCTTTAGCGACGTCTAATTCTGTCTTAGTCTTTTCTTGTTCGCTATTAACGTGAATTTCAGTGACTAACAACTTATATGTGCGCACGTTAAGAGAATTACAAACCACGAAGATTATTGTTAAGAGCAACGCTCTTGGTAAATAGCTATATACAAAGGCTTGTAAGTATCTATTCTGGCCGTTAACTAATTGCTCATGTAGTAAGTCGAAACGTTCCTTAATACCAAATACTTCTACTGGATCACCATTCACCACTTCTCTAACACCTAAGATATTCGCATCATATTCACCAACGAATAAGGAGAAGAATAAACAAATAAGCATTAAGCCAGAAGCCACACCAAAGGTGATTCTACCTAATTTAGGATTATAGTAATGGTTAGTCATAATAATGCATAATGCCCAAGCGATAAATGAATTCCTTGGGAGCATGACATTAAGCGCCGCGATAACAAGGACGAAAGAGAACACCACGAAGTATTTATAATTTGGTTTTCTTAAGATATGTTTGAAACGGAAATTATAGAGTAAAGGTGTTAAAAGAATAAGGATGCTAATTGGGAAGAGGATATTAATTAACGGCATGATTTGCTTAGAGGCATAGAAAGCGCCTGTCATATAGCAAATCCAAACCGCTAATAAAAGGACACCACCAAAGGCGTTAGCAAAGCCCATCTGCCTATTAGCGTCAGCTTCGTTATCGTAATATGCTTCTAGATATTTATTTCTTTCAAATTCTGTCATATTAGATTCCTAAATCAACATCGTTATATTTATCAAGTAAGGCTAAAAGTCTTTCCTTACAACCATTTAATCTTTGAGTGTTTTCTTTTTGGTTAGTTAATGTCCACCAGACCATATGTATATAACAGACTAAAGCGATTTTATCTTTGATAGTTTCATCTTCTTTACCAAAGTATAGTCTAATAACATCGTTATATAACTTAGTGCAGTAATCTGAACTTAAGCCAAAGAACTGTTGATTGTTGCCTGGACTATCTTCTTCAAAAGCGACATATGGGCAGCGTAAGTTCGCTAATTCAAATATTGGATGACCAACGGAAAGGGTATCCATATCAATTAATAAGAAATCTTCACCTTGCACCATGATATTTTTAAAGTGACAGTCACCATGGACAAAAGTGCTTCTTTCAGGAATGTTCTTAATAATCTCTAAGGCCTTTTGATAATGGGCATCGTCCACTAAATCTTTAAGAGCGTTTACTTTTTCGATAAAGAACTTCTTAATTGATGGCACTGCAGGATCAAAGCATTCAGTGCTATTAATCTTCTTTAATAAGTCGACATATTTATTTAATAGTTCATCATACTTATCTGGATATTTAGCGAAAGCATTCTTTAAAGACATACAATCAAGCATTTCAAAACGCACACCTAACTTATCTTTAACTTTAACGATATCAAAAGATATCGCTGTTGGAATGCCTAAGACAAATGCTTGTTTAGCGAGTTTTAATTCTCTTTCAATTTGTTTCTCATCACTCGTTCTATTGAAGACCTTAATAATTGTGTCTTTATCAATACGGTAAACTGTGGAGAAGAAACCTTCACCAATGATTTCCGCTCCATCAACGGACATCTCTTTAATGGCTTTTTTAACGTCCATGATGTTAGTGAAACCAGTCATTTGCAAAACATCATAAACATCAAGTCCTGCGTTTATGACATGGGTGTCATCGTATTTTTGTTTCAATTTCAAAACAATACGGAGACCCGCACTAGAAATGTATTGGAGTTTAGCAAAATCTAAATCTAATGTTTGAAACTTATTCGCACTGACAATGTCATCAATTTCTTTTTCAACAGAGTCAGAATTATAGGAGTTGAGTTCTCCTTCGAAAAATAAGGTTAGTAAATTATTGGAAAGATCAAAACGCATATAGTATCTCCCTTATATGTATTTCTTTGCTTATATTATAACGGGATATACGTGGGCGCGCTATGAAATAATGTAATCTATTCTTCGCTACTTGATGATGGATTTGAACTACTATTATCAAACGGATTCTTAGGGGCGCTTAGTTCATAGGCTCTATTCATAATGTAATTGATAGAATCCATATCTACTGTATTTTTAATATTCTTATAGTAACTTCTATAATATTTATCTTTTGTGGAATAATCCGCTTCCGCGATTTGAGTGCTCTTATCTAAGCGGAAATTCCAACCATTGCCTTCGATAAGAATAGTAGCGATACCTTGACCACTTTGTGTGGCTCTATGATCGTAAGTTGCATTCTTTAAAGCTGTAATAATTGTGCCATCATCTTTAAATGTGAAAGTATAGTATCTTGGTTCCTCTTCATCGGTAACAAAGTGAAATTTAATATCTAGTACTTCTACCTTCTCCATTATTTCAATGAAGGAATGCATATCCATATCTTCAATCATTTGGTTATATTCGCGTTCAACGCGATCTCTTTCTTCTTGTTGTCTTTTTATTTCTTCAATCACAGCTTTATATTTATCCTTAACCATCGTTAATAAAGATTTTGCAACATCTTCATCAAACTGGTAATAATAAGTGCCATGGTATTCGCTTTGTGAAGAGCTACACACAGTTGAGGCATAGCCGTTTTCATAGATTGTAATTACTTTGGTGTAGTAGCCCATAAACCCTGGTGTTTTTGCATAATAAATAAAGTATTCATCACTAAGGGCAGGTTGTTTGTTAACATAAGTGAAATCGTCAACATTTTTAAGTTTATTTAAAACGGCATTGTCATCATCTTCCAACAGAGAGTCATATTCATCGTTCTCGTAATAGAAATCACTACGAGTTGTTACTTTTCCAACAATGTATCCAGGATTTTGTTCTCTAATAATATCGTCTTTTGTTTTTCCAAAAAGCCACGAGCAAGACGCTGTGGAGATAACCATTAAGGATATAGGTAACATTAATAAAGCTTTTTTACTCATAGTGGTTTACCACCTTTCACTTATTAGACGTTAATAAATATAGAAAACTGCTAAAAAGGAGACATTTTTTTCAAATGCCTTCCTTATTCTAATCATTGACTACCCAATGCCCTAGTTTTTTGCCGCCTACTCGACGAATTAGTTTTAGTTCTTCAAGCGCTTTAATAAGGCTCTTGGTTGTTCTTACCGAATAGTCAATATTAGCCGCAATCTCTTCAATTGTGATTGATGGGTCAGCTCTCATAAGGCTAATAATCCTATTTTCACGCGTGTCCTCTGAAAGCCTTGAACCATATAGCACATGTAGATTTCTGCTTTTTAATTCATTCTCTTCACCAAGTAAGAGGTTTCTTAAAAATAAAATTAAATAACTTCTGTCTTCAAATTCACCATTTCTAAAGTCGTTATAGTTTGCCCTAACCAACGCATTTCTAAAATACCAAGCGTTTTTAGCAAAGATGTCATTAGTAACATCAAATCCTAAAGTACGCAAATATTTAATGATAAAAACCGCGATCGTTCTTGTATTGCCTTCTTCAAAGGCGTGTATTTGCCATAAATTGGCGATAAATAGTGCTAAGTGATCAATTATTTTGTTGATTGAAAGCCCTTTATACTTAAACTCTTTTTCAACTTTGAAGTCGTATTGTAATGTGGCCTCTAATTCACGGTAATCACCATAAATGACAGTATCGCCGTTAAGAACCCATTCGCTTTTCGTGAAGTTATACTTTCTCAATTGACCAGGATGCTTTAAAAGGCCGTCAAATAGAAAACGATGTATAGATAATAGTTGACCAACAGTAAATGAAAAAGAATCGTCAGATAGAAGTGTCGCGATACGAGCTGATACATCGTCGGCCTCTTTGGTTCTGCTTTCGTCGTCTGGTTTGTTTTTATAGTATTCGTTAACATTATTTTTTAAGTCTTCAAGACTTATTTCGCCTGAAATATACCTTTTGCTTTCGTTCAAAAAGTAATCAGAATTTTCAAGGTGATCAACATCTTGTAATCCGATACCAGTACTAATTAGATATTTGTTACTATATTTTTTCTTCATACTACTATTATATAGTAATATGTTTTAAAGTGCAATTTTAAAGTGCAATTTGCACTTAAGAATTTTCATTAGAACTTTTTGAGCAATTCTCTTAAATCTTTAAGATACTTTTCCATGTTCTCTATAGAGAAGTTATGT
>CAMIVH010000078.1 GCA_946401755.1 uncultured Caryophanales bacterium
TCGATAAGCGCACTAGCGGTTGGCTTTCTACCAGAGACACCGATGAATAATGAATCAACATCTTGGAAATGGTAATATTCCAAAACTTTATCGGTATCAAGAAGTTTCATCATCTCGTCTTCTTCCACACCACGCTCATGGAAAGCGTCAATACAGCTTTGCTTACCTTTAGCGATGCGGTCTTCTCTCATCATCTCAGCGTTCTTTTTAGCGATGTATTTTCTAATCGCAGTTTTCGCCGAGCTAGAAGCAACGAAGTCTAACCAACCTTCACTTGGTACAGAGTTCTTACTAGTTTTAATTTCCACCATATCACCAGTCTTAAGGACAGTGTTAAGTGGCACCATCACGCCATTAACAAGCGCGCCAGTGCATTGGTCACCCACCTTGGTGTGAATTCTATACGCGAAGTCAACAGGTGTACTCTCGCTTGGGAGTTCTACGACCTTGCCTTTTGGGGTGAACACATAAATATGTGATTCGAAGATATCACGGTTGAGATTGTCCATATACTCAGAAGCGTTATCGTTTTCTGATTCGCTTGATAATGAGACGAATTCTCTAAACCAGTGAAGTTTATTTTCGATTTCTTTTTGTTCTTGTTGTGAGTTATAGACACCTTCTTTATAAGCCCAGTGCGCAGCGATGCCGGTTTCGGCAATGCTGTCCATCTCTTTAGTTCTAATTTGGACTTCATAGAAGTTACCATCACCACCGACGATTGTGGTGTGTAAGGATTGATACATATTTGGTTTAGGCATCGCGATGTAATCTTTGAATCTACCAGGAACTGGTTTATACATTTGATGGATTAAACCAAGGATTTCATAACATTCAATTTCAGTTTCCGTAATGATACGGAGGGCTAAGATATCATAGATTTCTTCAAATGGATGGCCTTTGACGTACATCTTACGATAGATGGAGTTAATGGATTTAACACGAGAAGAGATTTCAAAAGGAATCTTCTTTTCAAATAAGACATCCGCCACTCTTTTCTTTAAACCATCGAGTGACTTTTGTAAAATCTTAGTCTTTTTACTAAGTAAACGCTTGATTTCAGCGAATTTCTCAGGCTCAAGATAAGAAATACATAAGTCTTCCATTTCGCCTTTGATGATGTCTAAACCTAGACGTTCAGCGATTGGCGCGAAGACTTCCATGGTTTCTTTACAAATAGCGATTTGTCTTTCACGAGAAAGAGCGCCTAATGTTCTTAAGTTATGTAATCTATCAGCGAGCTTGATTAAGATGACACGGATATCCTTGGCCATGCCAATGAAAATCTTACGGTGATCTTCCGCTTCAAACTCTTCACTAGTAATCTTGGATAATTTTAAACGTTGAATCTTTGTTAAAGCATCGACAATACGAGCAACTTCTTCGCCCCATCTCTTCTTAATATCTTCAACAGTGACATCAGTGTCTTCGACAACGTCATGTAAAAGACCAGCGATAATGGTATTAGGACCAGATTGAAGGCTCGCTAGGATATAAGCGACTTCAATGAGGTGATGATAATATGGCTCACCAGACTTTCTAGTTTGGCCTTGATGCTTTTCAATAATAAAATTATATGCCTCTTCGATTCTTCTTCTGTCCTCAGGAGAAGAGATGTAAAGCATATAGATGTCTTCTACTTCTTGAAAAGTGTGAAGTGGGTAGCCACCATTAACGGGAGGTTTCTTGTTTTCCATACATAATATCTTAAATCATTTCCTTTAATTTTCTCAAGAAAATAAAGAAAACATATTAATTTAATAGTATAGAATTAGTCGTTTTTGAACTGTAAAAGATAGAGCTTGTGGTAATAGCCCTTTTGTCTAAGCAACGATTGATGTGTACCCTTTTCAATCACTTCGCCTTTATTTAAGACGATGATTTGATCAGCGTTTTGAATAGTCGATAATCTATGGGCGACGACAAGCATTGTGCCGATATTTTTAATCTTTTCTAAAGAATCTTGGATGAGCTTTTCAGTTTCGGTATCGATATTCGCGGTCGCTTCATCAAGAATGAGGATTTGTGGCTTGTGTAAAACGGTTCTCGCAAATGAAAGAAGTTGTCTTTGACCTTGGGAGAAGTTCTCACCTTTTTCTAAGACTTCAGTATCTAAACCGTTATCTAATTTATTGATGAACTTATCAGCGTTAACATATTCGCAAACTCTATTGATTTCTTCATCACTATACTCTTCATCATGAAGGGTAATATTATTACGAATTGTGTCAGTGAATAGGAAAACGTCTTGGAGCATTTGTCCCACTGCTTTTCTTAAGGAATGGATTTCAATATCTTTAATATCAATGCCATCAAGAAGAATTTGACCTTTTTGAATGGAGAAATTTCTCACTATCAAAGATAGAATGGTTGTTTTACCCGCGCCAGTTGCGCCCACAAAGGCCACTGTTTGACGTGGTTCAATCGTAAATGAGACATCCTTAAGGATCCAATCATCATTTTCATAGGCAAACCAAACGTTCTTAAATTCAATACGCCCTTCAAAGTGATCCATAATGATTGGATTTGGTTTATCCAAGACTTCTGGAGGCACATCAAGAAGGTTAAATAATCTCTCGCTAGAGGAGTTAGCTTTTTGGATTTGATTAATCTGGTCAGCGATCGCCTGAACCGGATTAAAGAACTTGCTTAAATAGAGATAGAAGGCCACTATTTCACCGCCACCTAAATTAAGCCTCACCCCGACAAAGAACGTCACTGCTAACGCGGAGAAATAGACGAGTGTAACAAATGGTCTATATAAAGCAAAAGCAGTTAAGACTTTAAACTTGGTGTCTCTTAATGTCTTATTTTTAACATTGAATTCTTCTTCCTTACGCTTTTGTTGATTAAAGATTTGGATAATCTTCATACCTGAAAGATTCTCATTAAGGAAAGTATTTAAATCACTGGTGTATTGTCTTTCTTTACGGAACAATTTAGTGACGACATTTCTAAAGATAAATGAGGCAACAAAGACAACCACCACGAAACCAAGGAGCACTAAAGAGAGCTTCCAAGATTTCATAAACATGATGATATAGACGCCAATGATAGTCAAAATGTTACGAAGTAACATAACTAACACATTAGTGAATAAATCACTCATTGATGTTGTATAGTTTGCGACTCTAGTGACTAAGGATCCTACTGGCATGGTATTAAACTGATTCTGGGACATATTTTCGATATGTTCAAAGACTTCCATTCTCAGTTTATAAACGATTCTTTGACCAGCCTTTTGTAAAATCATGCTCTCAAAATAAATCATGATTTGTGAAACGATGCTTATCGCTAGCCAACCGAAAGACAAACCTAAGATATAACTAAGTGGCACGTTAATATCTGCGATATAGTCAGTGAATTTACCAATTAAGTGTGGCAAAGAAATATCAGTGCCGACATTTATTAAAATAAGTAAGAAGGCCAAAGTAAAAGCTTTCCATTCAGGAATGACGTAATGGCCAATGCGCTTGATCATCACTTTAAATGGGATCTTTTTGTCGCCAAAAAGCTTTTCATTTTCTTCATTCATTAGCTATTACCTCCTTCCACTTCTTTTTCGAGTTCTTGGAGTTTCACCATCTTTTGATAAGTTGGTGAGCTCTTTAATAAGTTATGAGGCGAATCAAAAGCTTCGACTTCGCCATCGTTTAAAACAATAATTTTATCTAAGTGTGAAACCGTTGAAATACGTGAGGCCACCACTAAAGTGGTTTTACCTTTTCTTTCGTTAGTGATATTACGCAAAATAGTTTCTTCTGTTTTAGTGTCAACCGCACTGACGGAGTCATCAAGAATTAAGATTGGGGCGTTTTTAACGTAAGCACGGGCAATAGAGATTCTTTGCTTTTGACCACCTGAAAGAGTGACACCACGTTCGCCAGAGATAGTTTGATAGCCTTTATTAAAGCCTCTAACGTCATCATCAACACCCGCGAAAATAGCGCCCATTCTGGCAGTTTCTTCAGTGCCATCACTTAAACCAAAGTTAATATTATGCTCGATGGAATCAGAGAAAAGGAAATTATCTTGTGGGACATAAGCGATATGATCTCTAAGTGAATCGATATCTAAAGTCATGATGTCTTGGCCATCAATAAACAAGGTTTCTGGTTCAACGTTATACATCATTAATAAGACGTTAACTAAAGTGGTCTTACCACTACCGATTTT
>CAMIVH010000079.1 GCA_946401755.1 uncultured Caryophanales bacterium
AATTATTCACCCAGTATTTATTTTTATTTAATGAGGCCTTTGACTTCATCTAGTTTGCTGATGTCTTTACCAGCGCCACTAGCGAGGTCTGGACGACCACCACCAGAACCACCGAGTAAACCAGCAATGTCTTTAACAAGTTTACCAGCGAGATAGCCTTTATCGTTCGCGGCTTTAGAAGCGGCCACAACGATTGGATAACCACCATTTTCTTCACCGATTAAGGCAATGAGGTAATTGTCTTTATTAGCTTTTAAGCTATCAATGATCTTTAATAAGGAATCACGCTTTTGTTCTTTTAAGAACTTAACGAGCACGAGTAAGCCGTCTTTTTCAACGAATTCATTAGCGAGGTTACCACTTGTGGCGTTCGCTAATTTTTGTTTCAAGGCATCAGCTTCCTTACGATAAGCATCCTTTTCGTTTTGTAAGGCTTTTAGTTTGCTTGAGACATCATTGATAGAACCAATACCTAATAAGTCACGCGCTTGATTGAGGATGTTTTCTCTCTTCTTTAAGAGTTCATAAGCACCGAAGGAGGTTCTAGCTTGAATTCTTCTAATACCCGCAGCAACACTTTCTTCATATTCGATAACGAAGACACCGATATCACTGGTGTTAGTGACATGGGTACCACCACAGAATTCTTTGCTGACTTCACCAAAGGTGACAACTCTAACGGTATCGCCATATTTATCATCAAATAAGGCTTTCGCACCAATCTTTTTCGCTTCTTCGATTGGAAGGACAAATGTTTCTTCTTTAATCGCTTGAGCAATATATTGATTAACTTTTCTTTCGACTTCTGCGATTTGTTCTGGAGTCATCTTTTGGAAGTGATTGAAGTCAAAGTGAGAATATTCATCGTTAACATAGGAACCGTGTTGTGCGATATGATCACCTAAGACTTCAGTTAAGGCTTGTTGTAATAAGTGGACGGATGAATGGTTGCGGGCGATTAAGGCTCTTCTAAATTCATCAATCTTCGCGGTCACTTCATCACCAACTTTAACTTCACCAAACATCACTTTAACGGAATGTAGGTGCTGTTTATTAGGCGCTTTAATGACGTTTTCTACTTTCATAGAGACGTTGTCATTTTCAATGACACCAGTATCAGCAACTTGACCACCGCTTTCAGCGTAGAAGTTTGTTTCATCAAGGATGATTTCGCCTTCATCGTCTAAGGAATCAACTTTAACACCATCTTTGAAGCAAGCAACAACTTTAGCTTTAATTGGTTCACTACCATAGTTGAACTTAGAAGCCACAGTGCATTTCATTAAGTCGATGGCTTGTTTGTTCATGGATTGTTGATCACCACGCGCGGTTCTTGCTCTTTCTCTTTGTTCTTTCATGAGCTTTTCGAATTCCTCGAGATCCACTTTGATGCCTTGTTCTTCACAAATTTCTAAAGTGAGTTCTTTTGGGAAACCAAATGTATCATAGAGTCTAAAGACATCTGCACCTGAGACAGCTTTGTTATCGTGAATTAATTTCATTAATAAGGCTTCACCATTTGTTAAAGTCTTAATGAATTTTTCTTCTTCAGCTTTAACAATCTTAGCGACGAATTCTTTCTTACCTTGTAAGTATGGATAGTAGTCTTCCATGTTATTAGCGACGACATCCACGAGTTGATAAATGAATGGTTTTTCCATGCCTAAGACTTTGCCATAACGGACCGCTCTTCTAAGAAGTCTACGTAAAACGTAGCCTCTACCTTCATTAGAGAAACTTTCACCATCCGCTAAAGCGAAGGTAATTGTTCTAATGTGGTCAGCGATAACTCTAAAGGCTCTTGGATTATCGTTATATTTCTTGCCACAGATTGATTCTGTCTTTTCAATCATTGGCCAGAATAAGTCTGTTTCATAGCAGGTATCTGTACCTTGGATAACGGTAACAAATCTTTCTAAACCCGCACCGGTATCGATGTTCTTACTTGGCAATTCTTTATATTCACTTCTCTTTTTACCAATTTCACTATTGAATTGGGAGAAGACGATATTCCAAATTTCCACGAATCTGAAGTTTGGTAAATCTTCAATTAAGAGTTTTAGACCAACACCTTCTGGGTCAAACTTTTCACCTCTATCGAAGTGGATTTCTGTATCAGGGCCACATGGACCTTCACCGATTTCCCAGAAGTTATCTTCTTTAATAATTAAATGGTCTTCAGGAACACCAGCATCCATCCAGCATTTCTTTGTTTCTAAATCATCTGGGTGATAGGTGACATATAATCTTTCCTTTGGAAAGTTGAACCATTTTTCACTTGTTAACATTTCCCATGCCCATGGGATGACTTCTTTTCTAAAGTAGTCACCAATGGAGAAATTACCTAACATTTCAAAGAATGTTAAGTGAGTGGCATCACCAACGTTTTCAATATCGTTAGTTCTGATACATTTTTGCGCATTAGTGATTCTTCTGCTTGGTGGGATTTCACTACCATCAAAGTATTTCTTTAAAGCGGCAACACCAGCGTTGATCCATAACAAAGTTGGGTCATTCTTTGGGATTAAAGAAGAACCTGGTTCAACATGGTGACCTTTGCTTTCAAAGAAGTCTAACCACATTCTACGAATGTCTTTACTTTTCATGTACTTCATAGAATACCTCCAAATAAATAAAAAGTACCTCTTTAAGGAACGGATTTCTCCGCGGTACCATCCTTATTCTTCCATGATTATGGGAGCACTTATTTAAGAATAAATCGTTATTCTGACGTCGGCATTACCCGAATCTTGGGAAGTGGCTTTCCAATATCTTCCTTATGCCCTTTTCACCGACCGGCACTCGCTAGAAGGTCAATATTTGGATTAGCTTCCTGCTTTGCGACATTAATATATCATTAAAAAATGATAAAAACTATAACTATTTGATGACTTTATCAATTAAACCACCACCAAGGCAGATATCTCCGTCATAAATGACAGCGGCTTGGCCTGGAGTAACCGCTTTGATTGGTTCAACGAATTCTAATGTAATTTGCTCATCATTGATTTCTTTAATGATGATTGGATTATCAGCTTGTCTATATCTAAACTTAGCGTTTAATCTTTGATTAAATTCTGGCTTCTTGGAAATCCAGTTTAAGTTAGTGACTGTACAGCCTTTGGAATATAAGTAAGAGCTTTCATCACCACTGGCGACATATAAAATGTTCTTCTTAACATCTTTATCAACGACAAACCAGCCTTTAGCTTCTTCCCCGTGAATGCCACCGATGCCTAAGCCTTTCCTTTGGCCGATTGTGTAATACATCGCGCCTTCGTGTTCACCGACTTTACGGTTGCCTTCGATATCAACGATATCGCCGCGTTGCGCTGGGATGTAGTTCTTTAAGAAGTCTTTGAAGTTTCTTTCACCGATAAAGCAGATGCCAGTACTGTCTTTCTTATCCATGACGGATTCTAAGTCTAGTTCATGGGCGATTCTTCTGACTTCTGGTTTATCAATATCCCCTAGTGGGAATAAGCAGAAAGATAATTGTTCTTGGCTGATTTGACTTAAGAAATATGTTTGATCTTTGTTCTTATCAAAGCTCTTAAGTAAATAGGCCATGCCGTCCTTATCAATACGCTTTGCGTAATGACCCATGGCGATAGCATCATAGCCATGTTCTTTAGCGTACTTTAAGAATGGTCCGAATTTAATGTATTTATTGCAGAAAATATCTGGGTTAGGAGTTCTACCACATTCATATTCTTTAATGAGATAGGTAAAAACGTTATCCCAGTACTCTTTGATGTAATCAATTCTTAATAATTTGATACCGAGTTTATCAGCGACTTTTTGGGCATCATCATAGTCTTTTTCTTGAGGGCATTGGTCGTTGTTAATGGTTGGGTTGCCTAAATAATCTCCATTAGCGAGCGCATCCCAGTTACGCATAAAGCAACCGGTGACTTCATGACCCGCTTTTAAAAGGAGATAAGCGGAGACTGCACTATCAACACCACCAGAAAGACCTAATAACACCTTCATATTATTTAAATAATTCCTCGCTATCTAATAGGACTGTAAATGGTCCATCGTTTACACTACTTACTTTCATATCTGCACCAAAGATACCTGTGGCAATTGGACCAAACTTA
>CAMIVH010000080.1 GCA_946401755.1 uncultured Caryophanales bacterium
TAGCTAGAACCATTAGAGCAATTAAACTTTCCAAGAAAGTGTTTGAAAAGAGTTTGGATAACTTCGATCAAAACACTCCACCACAACAAGCTAACGGTCCACAAATGCCACAACAATAATAAAAACCCCCTCAATTACGAGGGGATTTATTTTGGTTTGTTTTAGATTACTTAACTAGATTAATGACAATCATTACGATCTCATAAGCTGCATAAGCAAACAAAAGAAGGTTTATGATAATCATAACCCAGAGAAATCTTGTTTTAACTCTAGCCTTGCGGGCTTCTTTTTCGCTATCGACAACTTCTTCGATCATAATAACCTCCTAGTATTTAATGCTATTGCTTGTTCTTGGATATGGTTGAACATCACGGATGTTTTGCATACCGGTGATGTACATAAGCAAACGGTCAAAACCAATACCGAAACCGGAGTGTTTGCAGCCACCATATCTACGGGTGTCTAAGTACCAATCTAATTCCTTATCGTTACCGAGTTTTTGCATCTTCTTAAGTAAGATGTCATATCTTTCTTCTCTTTGAGAACCACCGACGAGTTCACCAACGGCTGGGACTAATAAGTCACAAGCGGCAACGGTCTTACCGTCATCGTTTTCTCTCATATAGAAAGCTTTAATTTCTTTTGGATAGTCGGTTAAGAACAATGGACCTTTAACGATTTCTTCTGTGAGATATCTTTCGTGTTCACTTTGTAAATCCATGCCCCATTCGATATTGTTGTTTTCGAATTTATGACCTTCTTTAACTGCTTTCTTTAATAGTTCAACACCTTCGGTGTATGTCATTCTCTTGAAGTCACTGTTAGCGACGTGATTGAGTCTTTCTAATAATGTCTTATCAATCATGTTATTGAAGAATTCCATTTCTTGTGGGCAAGCGGACATGACGTAGTTAATGCAGAACTTCACACAGTCTTCAATAACATCCATGTTACCTTCTAAATCAGTGAATGCCATTTCTGGTTCCACCATCCAGAATTCAGAAGCGTGTCTAACAGTGTTAGAGTGTTCCGCTCTAAAGGCAGGACCAAATGTATAAACATCTCTAAAGGCTAAAGCAAATGGTTCAACGTGTAATTGACCAGTAACAGTTAAGTTAACTTTACGGCCATAGAAACTGTTTGGATCTTTTGTGTCATGTGTGACAACGTCAAAGACGTTACCTGCGCCTTCACCATCGTTTGTGGTAATTAATGGTGTGTGCACATAGATAAAGCCATTGTTTTGGAAGAATTCATGAATCGCGAAGGAAAGAACGCTTCTCACGCGATAGACCGCTTGGAATGTATTCGCACGTGGTCTAATGTGGGCGATTTCTCTTAAGAATTCAAAGCTGTGTCTCTTCTTTTGAAGAGGATAGTCATCATCGACATCACCTTCTAAAGAACAAGATTCAACAGCGATTTCAAATGGTTGTTTGTTTTCTGGTGTTAAGACTAACTTACCAGTAACTTTGATTGCGGCACCTGTTTTTAATGAAGATAAGACATCATGGTTTTGACATTTATCTGTATAAACAAGTTGGACGCTTTTGAAATATGTACCATCGTTAAATTCAACGAAACCAATTGAACCATTATCACGGTTAGTTTTAACCCAACCTTGGAGTTCTAATGTTTCAAGGGAATTAATCTCTTCTTGGTCACCGTTTGTAACGATGTCATAGAGTTCAAAATTAGTAATTTTCATAGGTTCCATATAAATGCTCCTTAATAATTATCATAGTTACTTAAAGTAACAATGTCACTTTAATTTTCAAATTCATTCCACTTTTCAATAGACCAGTTAGGATCGACCCCTAAATCTAGTCCAGCGAAGACTTTCATATCGTATAAATGCTCAGCGACTTTGGCAATCATTGCGGCATTATCGGTACAACACCACATTGGTGGAATGATGATATGAGCGTTAAGTTTTTCACACTCTTTCAACATTTCACTTCTTAGGTATGAGTTAGCGGAAACACCACCCGCTAAAACGACTTGTTTAACGTCATATTCCTGAATGGCTTTGACTGCTCTTGAGATAACCATACCAACAGCGACATCTTGGAAGCTACGGCACATATCCGCGACGCGAATCTTTTCGCCTTTTTGTTCTAAGTTATGAACTAAGTTAATGACGTTGGTCTTTAGACCAGAGAAAGACATATCGTAAGTATGTTCACCACTAAGTGGTGTTGGTAAATGATATGTGTGTTCACCTTCTTTGGCTAATTTATCAATTGGGATACCACCTGGGTATGGGAGTCCAAGGACTCTCGCTACTTTATCGTAGCATTCACCAATTGCATCATCTCTTGTTTCACCAATGATTTCAAAATTCATATGGTCTTTCATGATGACGAGTTCAGAGTTACCACCACTGACAACTACCGCTAATAATGGGAACTTAAGTTCTTCATTATATTCGTTAGCGTAGATATGTCCTGCTAAGTGGTGAACTGGAATTAATGGTTTCTTATAAAGCATTGCTAATGTCTTTGCACATTGCATGCCAACATGTAAGGCACCTATAAGACCTGGGCCTCTAGTGACGGCAAAAGCATCAATGTCTTCTAATTTGACATCAGCCTTTTCTAAAGCTTCTTTAAGCACTAAAGAAATATTTTCGCAGTGGAGTCTAGATGCGATTTCAGGCATCACACCACCATATTTTTGATGGACTTCAATTTGTGTATTGATGACATTAGAAAGAAGTTTACCATCTCTAGTAATCGCTACACTTGTTTCATCACAGCTTGATTCAATCGCTAATATTAATGCCATGTTATTTCACTTCCAAAATCATGTAATACGCATCATCACCGTTATCGTAATAATGTGGTTTTGTTGTTTCAATTTTAAACCCGTGTTTCTTGTAGAAAGCAATCGCGGATTCGTTGTTTGTTCTCACTTCCAAAGTGAGAGTTCTAATCTTCTTCGCGTAACAATCGTTATAGATTTCATCCATCATCGCTGAACCTAGTTGCTTTCTTTGCAAATATGGATGGACAGCGATTTGGCAGATTGTCGCACTATCGAATGTTTCCCAATAGTCACAGAAGCCGACTATGCGATAGCCATCTTCGTTATCAATTGAGAGTTCAATAACCCAAAAATGGGCTACTGGATTTTCTTTTAATTCATAGAGGATATTCTCCTCTTTCCAAGCGCCATGAGGAAAGCACAATTGCTCAATTTGCATGATTGTTTTTAGATCGTCTAATTTAGCTTCTCTAATGTTCACAAATAAGTTTTGCATCTTAGTCCTTCATGTACACTGGCTTTAAAGAAAGTGGGTTAATAGATTCTAACGAATCTTTAAGATCTAGCATCTCTTTCATGGTGTTAGATTCTATACCTTGAATATTAAGGTATTTAGTGTCACCACAGACACTGTAGTCTGGATGATCTTCAATATATTTCATGACTTCATCGTTTTTCATAATGCAGTCATTTAATATCACATCTTGGCCTTGATAAACACCGACATAAGAACGATTACTTCTGGCATTTATCAAACAAATAGATGGCACGGTACCGTCTTTTTGCACTCTTAAGGAGCTAACAGCATATAAATTAGCGTTTAACGCCACAGCGATTGTTTTGGCAATTGTAATGGCAATTCTTACGCCTGTATATGAGCCTGGGCCTTTAGCGACAATCACATCGGTGATATCTTCTTTTTTGATGTTATGTTTTTCTAAAAGTTTGTTAAGTTCCACAATCATATATTCTGATTGTCTTTGCCAAGCTTCATAAGAAATGTAGTCTAAAAGAGTATTGTCTTTTGCAATACCTACTGAAAGGTTTGTATTTGAGGAATCTAAAAGAATTGTAACCATTATTTTAATCCCTCCATAAAGTCTTTATCATCACTCTTAATGGTGATGTTTCTCATGTTGTCTTGAGCGTGTCTAATATTCACTTCGATAGCATTTTCGGGAATCAAATCCTTAATGAATTCAGGCCATTCAATAACAGTAATACCCGTTTCGTAGCCGATATATTCATCTAAACCAATATCAGTGTTCACGTCTGCGAGACGATAAGCATCGATAT
>CAMIVH010000081.1 GCA_946401755.1 uncultured Caryophanales bacterium
TGTAATGCTTGATATCTTCTCACCAGAACTTAAGATTAGACTTGGCTTTGATTACGATCAAACAAATCAAGTTATGACGCTTTTGTTCGACGTCCCATCAATAGTTCCAGAATATGTCAACTATGTTGCGGAATTATATAACATCCTAGGCAAAGGCTATGTCTTCAACTACAGTGAAGACTATGACAACTACTTCTATACATTCAGTGAAGAACTAGAAGGAGGTCAAACATTAGGCGACTTGCTCGATAAGTACAATGCTGTCTTAAAAGCCGACACAGAAGGTGCCTGGGCACAAAAAGGCGAAAGAAAAACAGTTAATAGTGGCCTTGTTTACGAAACATTCGTCAGCGAAGGCAAGGCTATTGAAGTAACTCTCTACGCTTTCAATGATGAAGAAGGTACAGGCGTCCAAATCACTGTTGAAAAATACAGTTCTGTCCCAGAACAATTCATCCCTGCAATGACACTTTTGGGTGTCGACCCAAGCAAGACCCACACAGAAAATGGTGAAACACTCTATCATGCTTATTTTGAATCTTCAGTTACACTTCAAGATGGCATTAAACATTTCACAGATATTTTAGATGGCGATACAACATTGAATTTCAAAGTCGTTACTCCTGTTACTGAAGGTACACTTAGCGGTAGCGGTGCTCAATGCTTCTACAGCATTTATGCCAATAACAACGTCTCTATTGAATTCTTAGCATTTGTTGCTAGCGATGGAAGAACAGATGTTCAAATGCGCTTTAATGATTATACCCCTGCTCCAGAATCTCCATGGGTTGATGCTTTTGCAGAAGGCTTAGGCATTCAATTTACATGGGTTTCAGAGGACAACGAATTTGTGTATGGAGCTAAAATTGAATTTAAAGAGGGCGATTCATATGACGCTATTGCTGCTGATATTGCTGCTAAATTATTAGCGGTCGATGGTGACCTTGAAGTTTTACTCACACAAAAAGGTTCTACTTACACTGTCTTGACTTATTTCGGTGAATATGGTTGCATCGAGATTCAAGCTTTCACAAACGATGGTGTAGATTCCTACATTCGTATTGGCATTACTTTGTTTGCTGATCCAGATGCTGATCCTTATTTAAACGCAATCGGTGCCTTACTCGGTAGTCAATTAGTTGAAAGCACAACACAACCAGGCGTCTATATTGGTTCTGGTACAAACGTTAATGATGGTCTCAACTTTAAAACTACTAATTATGGTCCATTAGTAGCCAAAGGATATAGTGTTGGCAAAAATTTAATCAACTCTTCTCTTGGATTCAGTTTCGACCAAAAACAAAGTGGTTATGATGCAAATAGCAATGTCTACATTGCTACGTTCACAAGTGAGAGTGGATGGGTTGTTTACCTCTACTTCATTTGTAACGAAACTGGTATTTTCACCGGAGATGTCCAATACTTTGTTGTCGCTCCAGCTGATTAATAACTGAGAATTTATAACCGAACAACATGGTGGTGTCTCAATAGAGATACCACCTTTTTCTTTTTGTGTGTATAATAGGAGTGATGTTTTTAAATTCGCTTAAAAACTTCACGCGCATAAATAATAAAAAATCAGATTATATAAGGAAAAAATATGAATAGAGCATTCTCGCAAATTAAAAAATATTGGCTTACAAATCTCATCACATTTCTAGTTTCAATAGCGATTGGTGTGGGTATTTTTTGTATCGTATTTTTTACTAGAGCTAGGAGCATAATTGACGCCATTGATGGAGCAACTTTAGGGGGCCTTGTTGTCCTCCTATTTGGCCTACTTATGATGGTCTCTCACTTTGGTGCTTTTGACATATTTGTGTTCGGTTTTAAACAGCTCTTTAGCCTCATGTTTTCCAAGGATCCAAAGAAGAACGGTGAGTTCACAGATTACCGTGATGAAAGAACACAAAAAAGAAACGATTCATCGTACAATTTTATCGCTGTCATCCTCGCGGGAATTTTGCTCTCAACTGCCATAATTGTCCTCGAAATTATTTATCATATAGGTTAGAAAATAGTTACAAAATTAGTATATTCTATACTATTTTTACCTCTTTGTGTACGTTTGACTTTACATGTCTAACGCGCTCGTGTATTATTACAATTATAATTTTTGTAATTATGCAAAAAGGAGGTAGACTATGAAAAAACTTGGATTCATTCTAAGCGCCACATGTGCGGCAGTCATTGCTGTCGGTGGTTTAACAGCGTCTCATCTTGCTAAACAGCCAGAAAGAGATGCGAGAATTATTGTTGAAGTGAATCGCAATGTGAAGTCTCTCAGTAAGCAAGGCATTAGAAATTCCCAAGATGCTGTCCTTAGCAACATCATGGAATATGCCACAACAAACGTCAGACGCACAAAATGCTACAATGAGTTGAATAACGCCTTCGTTCTTGAAGTGAATAGTAACGATATCGAACGTATTCGTGAAGTTCCAGGTGTTGCCAGTGTTACTCTTGATGAAATGCACTGGAAACGCACTTACAATAACGATGACTTTATTGCTCTCGATGCAGAAGGCCAAAGAAATAATGCGGGTTCCGTTGAAGAGAACATTTCCGCAGCCACAATGCACAAACCAAATGATACCAATGATGGTGAAGGTACCCTCGTTGCCATCCTCGACAACGAATTCCACTTAAGAGGCAAAACAAAAACAGAAGCCGAATGGCACCATGAAGTCTATAATGCTCTTGATGAAAGCGTTAGTGTAAAGTACACTTACGCTCAAATCAAAAGCATTCCAGCTCTTAATGCGAAGGAAAGAACATTCCGTGCTAAAGAAGGCGAAGAAGGTTCTGAATACTTAAATAGTAAAGTTCCATTCTACTTCGACTATGGTGGTGAAAGCTTATCCTATGGTCAAGCCGGTCCACAAAAATATGACGTCCACAGTGACCTCTCATATCACGGCTCCCACGTTTCTTCCATTACCGCTGCTAATGCTCCTACTTATAAGGGCATTGCACCAAAAGCTCAATTAGCATTAATGAAAGTCTTCACAGACTACAATGCTGAAGCTGGCATTGGTGAAACAATTGGCTTAACAAACTCTACAGGTGCTTACGATACAGTTATCTTAGCCGCACTTGAAGACTGCATTAAGTTAAAAGTCGATGGCATCAACATGTCATTAGGTAGTGACCTTGATGACTTCGATGGTGATTCCATCACATTAAAAACATTAAGAAGACTTGCAGATGAAGGTATCTTATCCGCCATCTCCGCAGGTAATAGTGGTAAGACATCATTCTCTTCCACAGGTGCTTATGCCAACTGGACAACAAGCATGGTGGAAACAGGCATTATGTCTAGCTATGCAAATAACGCTAATACCATGACCATTGCTTCTGGTCACCCAACCAGAATCTTCTACGAAAACGCCTTCACTGTTCCAGATGAAAAAGAAGGACAAAGAAATGTCGCTTTCGAAGATCAAATCGTCAATAGACCTGGTATGGAAGATGATTACAGAGACGAATATCGTGTTAGTGACTTATTCGCCAATACTCAATCTCTTGAATACCAATATGTTCCAGGTTTCGGTACGTTCGCCGATTACGGTAACTTAGATTGCCAAGGCAAAATTGTCGTCGTCAATCGTGGTAGTACATCATTCGCTGATAAATACGCCACAGCCGTTGGTCAAGGCGCTAAAGCCTTAGTTATTATCAATAACGACCCAACAGCTTCCGACTTCAACTTCCGTTGTAGTTTCGGTGATGGCTTCAATCCAACAATGCCATGTGCCCTCGTCTTATTCAAAGATAAAGAATACTTCGTCAACCATCCATCTGGTCAATTTGGTATCATTCACAAACAAGTTAGTGATAACCCAAATGCTTATACAACAAGTTCATTCTCCACTGATGGTGCGACATTCGACTTAGATCTCAAACCAGAAATCACTGCTCCTGGTGACAATATCAAAGGTGCTGTCCCAGAACACGCGATGACAAACTTAAAACAAGATGAAATTCACTCA
>CAMIVH010000082.1 GCA_946401755.1 uncultured Caryophanales bacterium
GACGAGATTTATCTCTGTGGTCTTGTGAGTGACATCTGTGTCTTTAGTAACGCAATTATTGCTAAAGCTGCAGCCTCTACTTACTGCAAAATCAAAATCGTAAGAGATGCAACTTCATCATTTGATTTAGATATGCAAGAAAAGGCTTTTGATGTTTTAAAACATCTCCACATGGAAATTATCTAGGCAATTATAAATCTTATATAAATATATAAAGGAGAAACTCACTTATGAAAAACATGGTTTACATCCAATCCGGTGGACCAACCTCAGTCATTAACACATCATTATATGGTGCGATTAAAGAAGCTAAAAAGCATCCAGATCTTATCGGTCACATCTATGGCTCTCAACACGGTGTTGAAGGCTTAATCGATGATGACTTAATCGATTTAGGTTTAGAAGACGATGAACAAATCGAACTTCTTCTCCAAACTCCAGGTAGTATCTTAGGTACAACCAGAAGAAAACTTCCAAAGGATATTCACACTCCTGAATACGCCGCTATCATTGAAAACATCAAAAAACACAACATTGGTTACGTTTTCATCAATGGTGGTAACGACTCCATGGATACCTGCAACAAACTTGCTAAATTAGTCAAAGAATTAGGTATCGAAGACGTCAAAGTTATCGGTGTTCCAAAAACAATCGATAACGACTTAGCTTGCACAGACCACTCCTTAGGTTTCCCAAGTGCCGCTAAATTCGTTATGAACTCCGTTAACGCCTTTGCTATGGACGCTAACTGCTTCAAGAAAGGTAAAGTCCACATCGTGGAAATCATGGGCCGTGATGCTGGTTGGTTAACAGCTTCTGTTGACTTATTACCAGAACAAACAAGACCACACCTCATTTACTTACCAGAAATGAAGTTCGACTTAGAACAATTCTTAGTTGATGTTCAAAGAGTCTATAAAGAAAAAGGTTTTGCCTTAGTCGCTATCTCTGAAGGTTTACAATTCGAAAGAGATATGACCAATGTTCGTGTTGACGGTTTCGGTCACGCCCAATTAGGTGGCGCTGCTGCTGAACTCTGCAGAATCGTTGAAAATAGATTAGACATCGGTACAAGAGCGGTGGAATTCTCCATCATTCAAAGAGCCTTCCCACAATATGTCTCTTTAGTTGACCGTAAAGAAGCTATTGAAACAGGCAAGAGAGCCGTTAAAGCTGCCTTAAAAGGTAGAACAGGCAAGATGATTATCTTCGAAAGAGTTAGTCAAAACCCATATAAGATTAAATATAAACTCGCTCCATTAAGCAAAGTCGCTAATGCTGTCAGCCACGTCAAACCAGAAATGATTGTTGACGCTACACGTATGAGCGATAGCTTCAGAGATTACTTACGTCCATTAGTCCAAGGTGAAGTCAAACTCATCTATAAAGATGGCATTGCCCCAGTGACTAACTTCAAACGTATCAAAGTTAAATAATGAAAAAATTCTTTAGCCAAAATTTAGAAATAAAAGCCCTTATTATTTCAATAACTGCCACAGTCTTAGGGTTCCTAGGAACAGTATTTCTATTTTGGTATAACAGAGGAGATATCCCCTTCGGCGTATTGACTGGAGGGGGTATCATCATCCTCGGATGGTTAATACTTTACTTAAGTAAGAAGGCTAATAAAGAGACCGCTAAACTCGATGTCTTTGTTATCTTTCTTAGATTAACTTTACTGGTGTTATTTGCAGCGGTATTCGCCGTTTTGCGCTTAAAACTCAATTTATATATTATTTCGCCAGTATCATTAATTATCGCTTACTTAGTAGTGTCGTTATTAACCCTCTTCGCGCATGTAGGAAAGGATAAAAATGCCTGAGGAAAACACCAACATTTTTAGTAACTTCTTCAAGATTAATATCGCTGGAGAATTAGTGTCTTCACTAATAGTGATTGCTATTATTGTGATCCTTTCTTTAATCGTGGGCATTATGGCCGCAAAACATGATCCACTTAAAAAACCAAAAGGTCTTTTATTAATCGCTGAGATGGGTGTCAATTTCTTTGATAACTTCTCCCGTGATTTAGTAGGTACCACCTTACCAAACTTCGGTGGCTTTATCATGGGTGTGGCGATGTATTTATTCATTTCATTCATTTTTGGATTAACGGGTTTACCTTCTCCAGTGACTTATATGGCGGTGCCATTATCTCTTGGTCTAGTGACATTCCTTTTAATCCATTACACATCCGCTAGATATACAAAGTGGCGTTATTTTAAACGCTACATTGATCCAATCCCAATCTTCTTACCAATTAACTTAATCTCGATGTGGGCGCCTTTACTATCACTCACTTTACGTTTATTTGGTAACGCTATCGCGGGTTGGGCATTATTATCCATCGTGGAGTATGCTTTAAGAGATTTATCAAGCACACTTTTCTCCTTCATTCAAAGTGAATGGAATCAAGTGTTCCTTGCGCCTATTCCTCTAGCGATACTTCACGCTTATTTTGATGTCTTTTCTGGTTTAATCCAGACATTCGTCTTCATTCTTTTAACCAGTATCTTTATTGGTCAAGAAATCCCTGAAGACATTACTTTAAACACTATGGAAAGGAGGAAGAATTAATGACCGGTTCATTAAACGTTTTAGCCGCTGCTATCGCCATCTTAGGTGTTATGCCTAGTGCTCTTGGTGAAGGTATGGTTTGTGCGCACGCCCTTGATGGTATGTCACGTAACCCTGAAATGTATGGCAAACTCAGAACATCAATGATTCTCGCCTGTGCGCTTGTTGAAACCACAGCGATTTACTCATTGCTCATCAGTATTTTGATTTTATTTACAAAGTAAAAGGAGGTAATCGATATGACACCAATTGTTTATAATGCAATTGACGATATCATCGAACAAATGAAAACGATTCCTAGCAAATTAGTGCCAGATTGGTTTTCTCTTGTCATTCAATTATCTTCTTTTATCATCCTTTTACTTGTGGTCTTCTTCGTGGCGTATAAGCCAGTAAAAAAGATGCTCCAAAAGCGTCAAGACTATATCCAAGAAGAAATCTTACAAGCACAAAAGAGTCACGCCGAAGCAGTGGAACAAACTAAAGAAGCAAAGAAAATCCTTAGTGATTCCAAAGCGGAAGCAAGCTTAATCATTGAAAATGCCACTAAAAAAGGCGAAGAAAAATATGAAGCAATGATTTTAGAAGCTAAAGAAGAAGTTAAAGAGATGAAACTCGCTGCTCAAGACGATATTGAGCAAGCCAAAGTAGACGCTCTTAACGACATTAGAAATGAGATGGTTAACGTCGCGTTAACTGCCTCAAAAGAAATCTTAAAACGCGAAGTCGATAACGAAGATAACGTGCGCCTCGCTGAAGATTTTATCAATCGTATAAACTAGTTTATTTATGAATCAAGTAGCCCAAACTTACGCAGAAGCATTATTCTCTTTAGGCTTAGAGGAAAAGAAACTACCTAAGTTGCAAGATGAAGGAAAAGCATTATCCGAAATTATTGAAGATAATGAAGACTTTTTATTGCTTCTTGATTCTCGCTTTATGACACGCGAAGAAAGACAAGATATTGCCACTAAAATCTTAAAAGATTTTGATGAAGATATTGTCAGCTTCGTGAAAGTGCTTATTGTTAATAATCGCACTAACTATATTAAGGATGTCTTACAAGCGTTCAATTCTTTGTGTAACGAATATAAAGGAGTGAAAGAAGGGCTTATCTATTCAGCGTTTCCTCTTACTAAAGAAACCATTAACAAAATCAAAAACAAAATCAGTCAAATTGAAAAGATGGATGTCGAACTTATCTCCCGTATTGATCCTAGCTTAATCGGTGGGGTGAAAGTCGTCATCAATTCTCATGTCTATGATGGCTCAATTAAAAACCAA
>CAMIVH010000083.1 GCA_946401755.1 uncultured Caryophanales bacterium
TTAGAGTTTCTAATCGCGTCAATTAAGGTTGTTTTACCATGGTCAACGTGACCCATGATGGTCACAACTGGAGGTCTTGGTTTTAACTTACTTGGGTCGTCGTTAATTTCAACGTCTTCGAAGTGTTCAGCAGCGACGATAACTTTCTTTTGGAAGTCATAGCCAAACTCTAAACAGACAAGACCAATTAATTCATCATCAAGAATTGTGTTGATGGTGACCATCTTACCTTGCATGAAGAGGAATTTAATCACATCACCAATTGGGACATTAATGGTTTTTGCGAGTTCACCCGCACTGATAGCACCTGTGTAAACGAAGACACCACCATTAACTTTTGATTTGCTACGATCGGTTTTAACTTTTGTTGAAACGTTAGTCTCACGAGCGGAGTAATTATTTTTGTTATTCTTTGCCATCAACAACACCTTCTTTCCTTAAAATTGTTTTAATAATTCGTCATAGATTGATTTACAATCACTGACTTTTAAATGTTTTTCGATCAAGGCTTTTTTCTGAGCAAGAAGGATTATATCCTTATCTTTACTTAAATAGCAGCCACGACCTTGTGCTTTATAGCTGGAATCAATCTTTATTTCGTGATTAGGAGTCTTAACTACTCTAAACATCTCTTCCCGAGATAAAGCTTTTCTAGTAACGATGCAAGTTCTAGTAATTACTTTGTTCATTATCTACCGTCATCGTCGTAGTATTCGTCATAATCATCGTAATCAATATCGTCGTCTTCGACTTCATCTTCATATTGATCTTCTTCTTCGATTTGACGAAGTTCTTCTTCGGTATAAATAGACATTCTTTCACCTGTAGCGATGACTGGTTTTTCTTCATCTTCAGGTTCATCTTCTGCCTTTTTATTGTTCTTCTTAAAGGACTTCTTAGCGCCTTTATTTGCTTTACGAGCGCTTTCGTCTGCGAGGGATTTTTCAAGGTCTTCGATAGAAGTTGTTGTTTTAACCTCTTTGCGTTCTTCCTTGACTTCCTCTTTAACTTCTGGAGCCACTTCAACTTTGACTTCTTCAACTGGTTGTTCTTTAACAACTGGAGCTTCTTCCTCTTTAGCTTCAACGACTGTTTCTTTCTTTTCAACTTCGTTTTCTAAAGCTTCGGTTAAATCAGCATTGTCTTCAGCAGTAGCTTCTTCTTCATAAACACGGTCTTGAGGAGCGACGTAGCCTTCTGGTAAACCACGTAAAACACTTGGTTGAGCGTTTTCTTCACTGGCTTTCTTGAGTAAGATTTGTTCGGCTTTCTTGGCGTTTTCTTCCGCTGTAGCTTCTTCAAGAGAAATGTATTCAAGACCTTCTTCAGCGGCCATGGTTTCTGTCTTAACATCAATGTTATAGCCAGTTAATTTAACGGCTAAACGGACGTTAACACCACGACGACCAATGGCTAAAGAGAAGGAATCGTCATTAACAATGGCGATCGCACTCTTGTTTTCTTCATCAACAACAGCACCCACAACACGCGCTGGTTTAAGGGCTTCCATGATGAATAATGCGGTGTTATCGGAATATCCGATAATATCAATCTTTTCTTTATTGACACCACCATTACCTAATTGGCTGACAACCTTTTGGATTCTCGCACCATTGCTACCAATACAGGCACCAGCTGGGTCGATGGTTGGGTCTTTGCTATAAACGGCAACTTTGCTTCTTTCACCAGCTTCACGAGCGACGGCTTTAATTTGGACTGTGCCATCGTAGATTTCGCTGATTTCTTCCGCTAAGATGCATCTTAAGAAACCTTCTTTACTACGGGAAACAACAATGTGTGCACCTTTTGTGCCACTTGCGACGTCATCAACGTAAATCTTGATTGTTTCACCAACAATGAACTTTTCATCACCAATTAATTCTTTCTTTGGTAAGAAAACTGATGTTTTAACAATGTTGACGCTGATACCACGATCATCAACCTTTTCAACCTTACCGGTGATGATAGTACCGATTTTGTCTTTAAATGTTTCGTAAAGAATGCTCTTTTCTGCTTCCGCGAATTTTTGTTTGAGCATGCTCTTAACGCTCATCGCTGTCGCTTTCTTTAATTCATCAATAGTTGCAGGAATGAAAAATTCATCACCGGCTTTATACTTTTTAGATTTGTCGGCGTCATTTGCGTCTTGCACACTGATTTGTAAGAAATCGTCTTCAACTTCGTCAACGACCGCTTTAACTTGACACATATCAATAATGCCTTTTTCTGGGTCAATATTGACACGGACATCTGCGTCGTCACCACCGAGTTGTTTGCGATAAGCTTTGATAAGTGATTCTTGTAACATGTCAAGAATCGTGTCTTTGCTAATTCCCTTGCTAGCTTCAATTTCTTCTAAAGCCGCAATGAATTCTACTGCGTTCATAGCCATAATTTTTACTCCTTAAAATTTAATCGCTAAACGTATTTTATAGATATTGCTTTTCAATACCTCTAAATCAATACTTCTGGTCTTTTGACGGTAGGTAATGATGATTCTATCATCATCCACTTCTTTTAAATCACCTTCATAGATGTTTTCACCTTTGATTGGGTTAACTAAATGCACGTTAACATATTTACCAACGTAAGCATTAAGTCTTTCCACTTTTAATGGTTTTTCTGCACCTAAGGAAGAAAGATCTAAAGTATATGGTTTTTCAAATGGATTAAGTTCATCGAGATAAGCATTTAATTCATTAGTGACTTCGACAATCATATTCATGTCGATTTCACTTTCCTTATCGACCACAACACTTAAGGTGTCATTACCAAAATTAAATTCCACTAGGTCGTAACCAAGAATGTTTAATTTTGTTTCGATGAGCTTCTTTAATTCGCTTAGTACCATATCCTTCAAAAACAAAGAGTGGCTGTTTGGCCACTCTTATTCAGAGTATTTACTACCTAGCTTTCGCTAAATAGCATACTTATTATACGTGAAAATGCGCGTATGTAAATAGTTTTTATTTTGTAGGGAAATTAAATGATTTAATGTGGGCAACTTTTCTTTTCTTCTTTGGAAATGGATCAAACCATTTTTCGCCATCGAATTGCTTTAAGCTATTTGCCCCAAAGAATATCTTGTTAAAGCCTTCAATATCATTTAATGAATAAAGCTTATGACCCATAAAATCATATTCTTTAAATGGATAAATCATTTCACGAGGGAATAAGTTCTTCTTTTGAAGAGGAAACGGGAGTAAAGCGGTCTGACAGACGTAAGGAGCCGTTTTAAACATCTCGGCGTATTTCTTTTCATCCGCTTTCATTTTGGCTTTTAAATTTAGCGGATCGTGATTAAAGATAGTGTCTTGCACAAAGTAAGAAATCATTCTTCTTCTACTCTTGTTGAGTAGTTTACGATGTATTCTAGCGTTTGGCATACCCGTAATGGCCACCATATCCACAAAGAAACCATCAGAAGAATGGATTCTATCTTTTAAGCGTTTATAGTTAACATCCACCATTGTGGGACCGTATTTATTTTTAACTTTGATCGTTGGTTGAAGGATGTTATATCTTTCATCCACTTCATAAGCATCGAAGACATACTCTGGTTTTAAGTCTTTTTTGAAAGCGTCAATTAAGCGATCTAAATCTTCATAGTTGAAAACGATATCGGCGTCATCATCCCAAGGGATAAAGCCTTGATAGTTATAGATACCAAGCGCACTACCAAAGGATAAAGCATAGGGAATATCATTCTTACGACAAATACGGTCGATTTCCAATATAATTGGAAGAACGACTTCTTGGACTTCTTTTATATAATGGATTTGACCATTCTTATCGGGTCCTAAAAGATATTTATCATTGTCGATGA
>CAMIVH010000084.1 GCA_946401755.1 uncultured Caryophanales bacterium
CAGGCCACTAAAAAGGCAACCATTGCCAAAGAAAATAAAGTCACTTTCGTGTTTTTCATAAATTATTCCTCTTTTTCTTTCCTAAAAATAATAGCAACAAAAAAGTCATTCTTCAAGAATGACAATTTTGCTACTTTCTTTCTTCTGGTTTGAGCTTCGCCATATTGATATGGCAGTACCCTTGAGGATTCTTATTTAGATAATCTTGATGGTATTCCTCAGCAGGGAAGAATTTATTAAGTCTTACCACTTCGATTTTATAGTCCTTTTCTAGGACACGTTCGAAGTACTTTTTAATGATTTGTTTATCAGTATCGTTTTGATAATAGATACCTGTACGATATTGCACACCTTCATCTTCACCTTGTTTATTCACTGAATATGGATCCACCACTCTAAGGTAGAGTTCAAGAATCTTTTCTAAAGAGATGGCGTTTTCATCATAGTCCACTTTCACTGTTTCACTAGCATCATCTAGACCATGCTTTAAATCTTCGTATTTAGGATTATCTAAAGTACCATTGGCATAGCCAACTTCTGTATTAATAATACCTTTTGCTAAGGAGAAGAAGTGTTCCACTCCCCAGAAGCAACCACCTGCAAGATAAATCGTTTTCATAGCTCTATTATCTTATTAATTAATAAGAATGTATACCAATATGCTTTATAGTTTGAATGTATGACCTAACCAAGTGGTTTTAGATTCAACTTTGGAGATATTGATGTCCCTTTCAATCTCTTTAATAGCGCCTTTTGGTAACCATGGATTGAAATGATTAAAAACGACTTCGATTTCTTTATTCTTAAGTACTTCTTTGTTCTTGTTTATGAAGTCTCTCATAGGCCCACACATTTTAAAGACCCATACTGGTGTCACTAGGATGACTTTTTCATATTTATTCAAATCAATATCTAATGGATATGTTTCCATAGGCCACTTATGCATACCAAAGCGACCACACCACCAGAAGCCTAATGTACCTTCTGTTCTTTCTTTTGTTTTTAATTCCACGATATTAGCGTGTTCATTATTTGCTTTAACATACGCGATACGTTTAGTGAACTGCATTCTAGAAAAATAGATGACAAGTGTCTTGGAGTTTTTATCGATATATTGATACCCGTCTTCGCTAAATTTGAAGTTTACTTGGTTATAAGATACTAAGGCAACATAGCCCACTATGAGTTGTAAAACACCAAAGATAAAGTATAGAGTGCTCAATACATTAGCAGGGAAAATCACAAATTGAATGATGATCCAAAGCATTAAAGTAAAGCCAAAGATTGTGCCTAAGACATAACCAACTCTCTTTTTGCAAAGAATTAATACCGCAGCGGTTAAGTTGGTAATGCCGTTAACAATGATTAACGCGATACCTGGAAAAATATAGTCTTGGAACAAGACATCTGCGAATGGTAAGACTTGGAAATATGGAAGCATTTGTTCCATTCTTAAAAGACTTCCATCCGGCTTTATTAGCATAGCGGTACCACCATATAAGGCACCTAAACCAATAAAGAAACAAAAAACGAGTAATAAAACTCTAAATACTTTAAATCTTGTCATACACTATTCCTTCATTATTTGATTAACTAAATCAACGACATAACGGTTTCTATCTTCTCTTTTGGAGAAGTCATAGCCCATAAACACTGGTTCTTTAAGCGCGCGTAGAAAAGCTGATTGCATTGTACTTACTAAAGTAAAAGCAATGAATTCTCTTGTGGCTTCATCTTTATAGTCTTTGCCCATCACCGCTGCACTACCACGCACTGAATAATAGGTGTTTGTGTTGCTGGTGAAATTAGCATAGTCATTTGTAATGGACACTCTAGCGATCGATGGATTTTCGAAAAGATAATCAAATACTCGACAAGCTGTATCTATTGTTCTCGCTTTAGCGGCTTCATCTGGAGATAAATTCTTACCGGCATCAATATTTGGCTTAAAGTTAGCGATAATACCAGTGATGATTCTTTGAACGCACTCGGCAATTAAGTTATCTTTGCTACCATAGTGATAATTAATTAAGCCAACAGAAACACCACTTTTAGTGGTGATATCTCTAATCGTGACTTTATCAACATCCCCATTATTTTCATTAATGAGGGCGGTTGTGAAATTAATTAATTCTTCTTTGCAGTTTTTAGTGTTCATAATTATGCCTCGAATATAATACTAAACATTGTTCAGTTTTACAATATAAAATAAAAGCCTTGATTAATCAAGGCATAGTAATCAATGGTCGGAAAGATGGGATTCGAACCCACGACCTCTCGCTCCCGAAGCGAGCGCACTACCAAGCTGTGCTACTTCCCGCTTAGAAATCGAACAATGATAGTTGATCGCTATCAGAGAGTTTATCTAAAACACCCATATCCGTTAAGTCTTGGACATTGGTGGATGTAAGTTTTGTTCTTCTTAATAAGTCTTCCTTAGAGAAGAATTCACCATTCTTTCTTTCTTCGACGACTGTAATGGCGTTGTTTTCGCCTAAACCATCGATGGTGATAAATGGAGGAATAAGTGATTTGTTTTCATAGTCAACGACGAACTTAGAAGCATCACTACGATATAAATCAATATTGGAGAAAGAATAACCTCTTTGCACCATTTCAAGAGCGTTAATTAAGGTCTTTAATTGTTCCGCTTCTTTTGGTGAAAGTTTTTCATTAGAAATTCTTTGTTTTGTCTTTAATTCTTCAATTTTGCTAATGATGGCATCCTTTCCTTTAATCATGGTCTTAATGTCATATTGTTTACTTCTGACAGTAAAGAATGTGGCATAGAACTCTAAAGGATAGTAGATTTTGAAGTAACCTACTCTAACCGCCATAGTGACATAAGCAACAGCGTGGCCTTTTGGGAACATGTACTTAATCTTCTTACATGATTCTATATACCAATCAGGCACTTTATTAGCCTTCATAATTTCTTCATATTGTTCTTTTAAACCACGGCCTTTACGAACATCTTCCATAATCATAAAAGCGATATTACTTGGAATACCTTTACCAATTAAGTAAGTCATAATATCATCACGACATCCGATAACTTCTTGTAATGTCGCGGTGCCCGCTTTAACGAGTTCATCAGAGTTACCTTGCCAGACACCAGTACCATGGGTTAGACCAGAAATAATGACTAAGTCAGAGAATGATTTTGGATTAGTTTCTTCAAGAACGCCTCTAACGAATTCAGTACCGAATTCAGGAAGTAAAAGCGCACCAGTTTTAGAGTTAGTGTAGTCATGGTCCATGCCTAAAGCTTCCGCACTAGAGAATAAGGAAAGAACTTTAGGATCATTCATTGGAATGTCTTGAAGTTTAACACCAGTTAAGTCAGACATCATTTTTAAAGCCATTGGGTCAACGTGACCTAAAAGGTCAAGCTTAAGAATTGTATCGTGGATAGAATGGAAATCGAAGTGTGTTGTTTTCCAGTTACTATCGATATCATCAGCAGGATATTGCACAGGTGTGAAGTCATAGACTTCATGGTCAGTAGGAACAACGACGATACCACCTGGGTGTTGGCCTGTTGTTCTCTTAACATCGATACAGCCTGATGCTAAATAAGCAATTTTGACTTTAGGAAATGTTTCAAGGTCTAAGCCTTTTCTTTCGATATAGCCACGTGCAAAACCGAAAGCAGTCTTATCCGCAACTGTTTCAATAGTACCGGCTCTAAAGACGTTATTTTCACCTAACAACACTTTAGTGTAGTCGTGAGCTTTAGCTTGATAATCACCAGGGAAGTTAAGGTCAATATCAGGAGTCTTTTCAGCATTGAATCCTAAGAATGTTT
>CAMIVH010000085.1 GCA_946401755.1 uncultured Caryophanales bacterium
TAGAAGTTGACAATGATGTCAAAGAAGGAACAATGCCCACTTATGATGGGGCCACCCCTGAGAGAGCGGAAGATGATTTTTACACTTATACTTGGAGCGGATGGGAACCAGAAGTTTATGCAGTCAATAAAGACGAAACATATACTGCCACATTTACTAGTGATGTAAAAGCCACTTATTTAACCGTAAGTGAGGCTATTGAAATAGCTCAACAAGCGGGTTCAGAAGGAACGGCTGAAAAACAATTTGTTAAAGGCGTTGTTAAAAATATTACTAATACAACCTTTGGTGAAATGTATATCACTGATGGTACAAATGATTTATACATCTATGGTGTTTATTCTAATGATGGGTCATTAAGATACTGTGATTTAGAGCAAAAACCATACACCGATGATGAAGTTTTCTTATATGGATACTTAAAAACATACAATGGCAACCCAGAGATGGGACAAACTTGGCTCATGAAAATGATTTCTCATCAAGGTGAAGTTGATATTAAAGATTATCAAGAAATGACTATTGCTGCGGCGAGAAACGCAGAAAAAGGATCAAAAGTTTTGATTCAAGGCGTGGTGGCGACAACCACATATTCAAACGGATATGTCCCAAGTGGCATTTATCTAGTGGATGATACATCATCAATTTATGTTTATAACCCAGAAATAGCTGGAAGAGTGGAAATCGGTGAAGAAATTAAAGTCGCAGGTACAAGAGACAATTACATTTTGGCAGACGAAGTCCAATATGCTGAACAATTTGGCTATCAAGGAAGCATTCAACTGGCTGATGCCATATTTGTAAAATCTATTGGAAAGAATAGAGATTATCTTAAGAGTTGGATTCAAGAAACCACGATGAAAAAGTTAATGGAAACACCGTTAACTGATAACGTGACAACAGAAATCCATAAAGTAACAGCGATTGTCAACAAAGCACCAGGAAGCGGTTTCACAAATTATTATATTAATGACTTAGATAATGAAACCGGCTCATACGTGTATACATTATGTAACGGAAATGATTTCTCATATTTAGATAAATTTGATGGCAAAATCTGCACCGTTTATGTTGCTATCCATAATGCTAAATCCACAAAAACAGGAATCGTTTATCGCCTCATGCCAATCCAAGTAACTGAGGATGAAGACTTCTCCATGAGCGATGAAAACATTGCCAAGTTCGCTTTGGAATACTATGGTGCGAGACAATTTAAGAAAGAATATAATTCCGATCCTGAATTAGAATTACTCACCAGCGTCAATAATGAATACATCCCATTTGAAAATGTTGCCCTTTCTTATGAAAGTGACAACGCTTTAGTGAGTTTTGTCGAAGAAGAAGGCAAACTCTTGATGCATATTGCTGAAGGAGATGCTGATGTTAATTTAACATTGACCGCGCAATATAAAGGAAAGACAGAAAAACTAGTCGTTTCATTTAAAGTTGTGGTTGTCGATATTCCTGACACCACATCCGTTAGTGATGCGATTGAATTAGCTGATGGTACCACAGTGGTTGTTAGAGGCATTGTTATGTCCTCATTAGTTAATCAAACCGGATTCTATCTCAATGATGGCACTGGTGTTATTGCTGTGAGAACAACCAAGGAAACAATTGGTAATATCGCCATTGGCAATGATGTAGTCATGGAAGGCACCAGAACACATGTTGTGAAAGATGGATCATCCAACAAAGGACAATCTTGTATTGATAATGCTTCTTTAGTGGCTAACTTCTTAGGTAAACATGATTATGACAAATCCACATTTATTACTGATTTGACCTTTGAACAAATATTTGAGAATAAAAATAAACAAGCCACTGTTGACTTAACATGTAATGTTTATGTTGCTTCTTGCCATTTGAGAAAGAGTGCAGGTGGTTATTCCACAAATTATTACTTAAGTAATGAAGCTCATGATAAAGAATTCAATCTCTATGCTGGTAGTGGTGGACAATACGCTGATTTTGACGCATTTAGTGATGGTAGATTAATTACTGTTGAATTCATGTTATGTGACTGGAACACTAAAAACGAATATAGAGCGTGTATCATTTCCGCGACCGATGGTGAAACAACAGTGTTGAACACCCTCAACTTCAAATAATAAAATTATTTTAGAAACTAAAAGACTGATTTTACGTGAAATGACGGATGATGATTTTGGCTCGCTCAAAAAAGTCATTTCTGATGCCGAGAATAAAAAAGTAGACTAAAAATATACCAAAAAGTTGACCAAAATTATTGAAAATAACGCTATAAATGCTATAATTAAATCGCAAAAAACCGGAAAATGTCAGAAAATTGCGGAGCCATGTATGATTAATAGAGATTATTATTTAAATCAACTTATAGAAAGAAAGCATTCATCAAAAATTAAAATTGTTACTGGTTTAAGAAGATCTGGCAAATCGTATTTGCTCGGTGTAATTTTCAAGCAACATTTAATTGAAAACGGAGTAAAAGAAGAACAAATTATCAATGTTGAACTAGATGATGAGAAAAATGATAGTTTATTAGAAAAAGGAAAACTTAGAGAATATATCGAAAAAATCGCCAGAGACGAGAATAAGCAATATTACATAATCCTTGATGAAATACAGCTTGTAGAAGACTTTGTTCGCGCAGTTAATTCTTTAAACAAGCACAAAAACTATGATTTATATGTCACCGGAAGCAATTCAAAATTTTTATCTAAGGACATAAATGATGAATTTAAGGATAGGGGAACAGAGATTAATGTAAGGCCTTTATCTTTTTCGGAGTATTATCCCGCATTTAAAGGTGATAAAAGATTTGCTCTACAAGAATATTTGAGGTTTGGTGGAATGCCTGGCTTATTTGAAGAAAATACCGAACAAAGCAAAATCAAATACCTCGATAATTTAATGAAAAAAGTTTATGTGGATGATATTAGAAAAAATATTAATACAGCCTTAATTGACGAGCTAAGTGCAACCGTTGATGCTTTATGCTCTGTCACAGGTAATTTAACAAATCCTCTTAATATGGCAAATTATTTGATGAGCGAAAAACAAATAAAAATTGATAATGAAACAGTAGCCAAGTTCTTTGAAGGTATGAAAGACGCATTTTTGTTTGACGAAGTAAAACGATACAACATCAAAGGAATGACTTATCTCAACACTCCTAGCAAATATTATTGTCAGGATATTGGCTTAAGAAATGTGAGAATAAATTTTAGGGAACCTAATGAAGGATTTTTGATTGAAAATGCGATTTATAACGAATTAAAAACACGCGGATATCTTGTTGATGTTGGTTTTGTTGAAACAAAAGTTAAGAACAAATTAGGCAAATGGGTTTATGCCCAACTCGAAGTTGATTTTATAGTAAGAAGAGGGAGCAAGGAGTATTACGTTCAAGTCATGGACGAAGTACCTGCTGGCAAACATCTCAACAATGAATATGACTCTTTATTAGCGGTCCCAGGATCTTTTAAAAAAATCGTAGTTATTAACAAACCTCTATTAAGTTATACGAATAAAGATGGGATTTTAATTATTTCGCTTGAGGAATTCTTGTTGAATCAAAACAGCCTTGATTTATAAAGTTATGTTTCCAACAACTCAAAAGATATGTTCTTTCACTAGCTTCCACTAGATAAAAAGGCATATCATTCTTAGTTTCGATAGGTTTAAGGCTATACATATTGAATATCGGTACATGTTGAGACTGTAGTAGGACTATATCTAAAATAGTGAAAAAATAGTGAAATTTTAATGAAATTTTGATATA
>CAMIVH010000086.1 GCA_946401755.1 uncultured Caryophanales bacterium
GCGGATTTCATACGAGCACGGAATCCGGCTTTGTGTTGATGTTTAATTTTGCTTGGTTGATATGTTCTTTTCATAAAAGAAACCTCCTATTACATAGCGAGAAGAGTTTAACAACATTTATTAATAAATGCAAACAAAATAGGATTTTTAAAGATTTTTTATAAGAATAGTGGTGGCTATTTTTGGATATTTCCACAAATCCACAGACGGTTGAAAAGTGGAAAACTTATCCACAAAAACAAAGATGTGGAAATGTGGAAAACTCCCTATAATGCTAAAAGGAAACGACAACATTGTGGAAAACTTAAAAATGTGGAAATCTTCATACAAAATAAATGTGAATTATTTTATAATAGTTGACACGAAATAGGTGACCGTTATGAATAATTCAGTATCAGAAATTGCCCGAATGTGGGAACAAACATTAAAAATCATTGATGAAAGACTACAAGAAAGGCAAATATTTGATACTTTCTTCGCCGATTCCTTCATCCATAGTTTTGAAGGTGACTCAGTTGTAGTCATGGTGAAGAATTTCACATCCCAAAGATTGTTATCCTCTAAATATATAGATTTAGTAAAAGAAGCATTCTTCGATGTCACTGAAAGAAATTGTAATTTTAAGTTCGTTCTTCCAGAAGATGTTGCTAAAAGCAACCCTCAACAAGGAACTATCAAAAAGACCACTGAAGAACCAGTCTTCTTTAAAGATGCAGAATTAAAAAGTAATTTAACTTTCGATTCCTTTGTTGAAGGTGAATTTAATAATGAAGCTTATAGAGCGGCCACTGTGATCGCTAAAAATCCAGGTAAAGTTTTCAACCCATTATTCATCTACTCAAATTCTGGCTTAGGTAAAACACACTTACTTCACTCCATTGGTAACTACATCAAAAATGTTAGTAAGCCAGGAGCGAAAGTTCTTTATATCGACGCTAACGACTTTGTTGAAGAATATGTAAAATTTGTCAAAGGTGAAAAGGAATCTGAGACATTAAAAGACTTCTTCTCCACAGTTGATGTCCTCTTATTTGATGATGTTCAGTTCCTTGAAAATAAGGTTAAAACAGAAGAGATGTTTTTCTACATCTATCAAAAGATGGTTAACAGTAACAAACAAATCGTTATTACATCCGATAGACAACCTAATGAATTAAAAGGTTTAGAAGATCGTCTTATCACCAGATTCAGCCAGGGCCTCACCGTAAAAATCAACAATCCAGACACAAATACATGTGTTAAGATTCTTGAAAAACAAATCAAAAACGAGGGCTTAAATGTTGATGATTTCGACCCAGCAGTTCTCTACTTCTACGCTGAAAAATTTAGCAGTAATGTTAGAGAGTTAGATGGTGCATTTAATAGGTTAATTTTCTATGTCACTTCCATGAAGCAAGTTGACAGGATTACACTCGATGTCGCTATCGAAGCTGTACAAAGTATTACAGGTATTAAAAATGTCGCTGCACAGTTATCTGAACAAAAGATTATTAACGTTGTTGCAGATTACTACAATCTCACTCCATCACAGTTAATCGGTAAGGTGAGAACAGGACAAATTGCCTTAGCGCGACACATCGCTATGTATTTAATAAGAATTAATATAGACATTCCATTAACCAAAGTTGGTAATACTTTTGGAGGTCGTGACCACACCACTGTGATGAACGGCATCGCTAAAGTGGAAAGTATGTTGAAAACTGACGAGTCATTAAAAGCAGTGATCAACACCTTACAAAAGAAGTTAAAGTCTAATTGATTTTATTAAAAATAAAAAATATCAATTTAAAGTGGACTGTGGTAAAATATTTCTAAAGTATAAATCTTGAGTTATCCACAATATCCACAGGCTCAATAATTATTATTAATATAATAAATATATAAAAAGAGAAAGGAATAAGTATGAGATTTACAATTAAGCGTGAAGAATTCCTTAAAGGTCTAAACATTGCTTCAAGAGCTATTTCTAGTAAGAACGCTAAAGCAGTTTTAGAAAATTTTAAATTAGAGTTAAATGAAAAAGGTTTATTTATCACAGGTACTGATGAAAACATTTCTATTAAAACTCAAGTTCCTTATAAATTAGGTGAAGAAGATATTATTAGAAACTACAAAGAAGGTTCAGTTTTAATTAAAGCTAGACTTTTAGTGGAAATGATTAGAAAGATGGATACTGAAGAAATCACTTTAGATGTCATTGATTCCACAATCGCAACAATCAGTAATACAAATAACCGTTCTGAATATAGCTTAAACTGCGTTAAGGTTGACGAATATCCAGATCTTGATTTAGATGCCACAGGTACAGAATTAACTCTTTCTAGAGCGGATTTTGATATCTTGGTAAGCCAAACAACATTTGCAGCATCTCTTAAAGAACAACGTCCTATTCTTACCGCTTTAAATCTCGAAGCTAATAATGGTGTCTTAACCGCTACTGCGACAGACTCTGCTCGTATGGCAAGAAAGACATTAAGTATTCCTCTAGGTGTTGAATTTGTCGCTAATGTTCCTGCTAAGATGATGAACGAAGTTAACCATCTCCTAGAAGGTAGAGAATCAGTCACTATCGCTTTTAGCGATAAGAAAGCATTATTCACCATCGGTACAACAGTTGTTGCCACTAGATTAATTGCTGGTGATTATCCAAATACAAAGAATATCGTTCCAAAGGTTACTAACTACTTATTGGAAGTTAACGCTAACGATTTAATGAAGGCTATTGAAAGAGCTAACATCTTATCCATTGATAGAGAAAACATTGTTGATTTATCTATGAGTGAAGATAGCATCGAGATCTCCGCCAAATCCAGCCAAGTTGGTTCCGCGGTTGAAAGAATTGATGTCTTCAAATACGTTGGTCAAAACTTACATATCTCTTTCAACAGTGGATTTGTTATCGAAGCTGTTAAAGCTCTCGGAAGTGCGGATGTCACTCTTGCATTTGTAGGCGAAATGAAGCCATTTGTGGTCGAAAACGCTTCAGATGACTCGGTCGTCCAAATCGTCACTCCAATCCGTACTTATTAGGCTAAAAACGCCTATTCTGAAGATATTACAAAATAAGGGAATAATTTATTCCCTTTTTAATTTATATAGTCTATAATAAACATACAGGAGTTTTTGTGGCCCAAAAAAGCATTGAATTAAAAGAAGGTGAAACCTTCATCACGCTTGGTGTTTTGCTTAAACTATCAGGTATTATCTCTACCGGTGGACAAGCAAAATACTTTCTTAGTGAAAACGCTGTTTTGGTAAACGGAGAGGAAGAAAATCGTCGCGGTCGTAAATTATACCATGGTGATGTCATTCAGTTCCGTAACATGTCATTTTTAATCGATTGACATGCAGATCAAGAACATTAGCCTCAAAAATTTCCGTAACCACTCTTATCGTAATTTTGATTTCTCCAACAATTTGAATGTTATTACTGGCGAGAATGCTGTCGGTAAAACCAATATTGTGGAAGCAATCTATTATCTTTCCTTAGGCCGTAGCTTTAGGGCTAATGAAGATAGTGAATTAATTAAAAGAAATCATGAACGAGCAGAGATTAATGCAACTATCTCGGAAGGAGAACTAACTAGAAAGATTAAAGTCAATATTACGAAAAATGGACGCGCAATATTGATTAACGGCAAAAACATCTCAAAGTTATCTGAATTATCAAAATGCGTTAATGTCATTTTGTTCCAACCTAAAGATGTGATGCTCTTCAGTGGTCCACCTAGAGATAGAAGAAATTTCT
>CAMIVH010000087.1 GCA_946401755.1 uncultured Caryophanales bacterium
ACCATACGTTTAGCACTAATGGCGTTTGTTAAAAAGAATTGTATTGTTTCAGTTGTGATATTGTAGGGTAAATTACCAATCACTTTATTATATTTTGAAACATCATGTTTTCTAATATCGCTTTCGATGATTTGAATATTGGAATTTTCTTGATAAACAACACGTAAGAAATTAACCATTCTAGGATCAATGTCCACTGCGTCATATTTAGGATTTTTTAAACTCACAAAATGAGTCAAACTTCCTAATCCTGGACCGACTTCTAAAACATAATCTTTTTCATCAAGATTTAAAGCATCCACGATACGTTCACAGATAGATGGCTCCACTAAAAAGTTTTGACCATAATCTTTGTCTGGTCTTAAGGAAGCTTTGGTAACTATTTCATTGATGTTAGAGCGATTAATTTCCATGATATTCTTCCACTATTTTCTTTAACAAATCTAATTGTACCTGATTGAGATTCATTCTTTTAAGTAATTGTTTATTATTGCACTTTCCTAAATTGAGTTTTTCGGACACATATTCCCTTAATTCAGTGCTTTCAGTTATTCCTAAGTTATATAAATCAGAAATTGTGATATTTGGCGTATTTTCGGGGTTTTTAACTGAAAAAGCCTGCAATTTGCCAATAATTTCCTCTATCTCACACTCAGCGACACCATTCTTTTTGCCTCTATTACACTTATTTATATCGATTTCTATATTAATTAGGTCAGGTATGATAGTGTTTAGCTTCTTTCTTATGGTTTTTCCAGCATCATCTGGATCTAAAAGCGCGATTACTTTCTTGCCCTTTAAATACGCAATTGTGCGTTCATCTAATTCATAACCATTAACTACAACAATCTCAGAAGAAATATAGTTAGAAAGATAAGAAGCATCTTCTTTTCCTTCGACCACTAAAACACCATCTAGATACATTTTCATAACTTAAATAATTTGCACGAATTTTCGTATACAACTTCGAGCAAATGCTTCTTAGACATTTCTCTGATATTAGCAATTTCATCTGCGATTAAAATGAGATTTGATGGTTCGTTAACTGTGCCTCTTAATGGGTGCGGAGAAAGATATGGACAGTCTGTTTCTAACACTAGTTTTTCTAGTGGTACTTCTGCCGCAACTTCTTTAGGAGTTTTAGCGTTTCTAAAGGTTACTGGTCCATCTAAGCCAATATACAAATTGAGGTTAATTATATCTTGAATGTTTTCTACACTTCCAGAGTAGCAATGCATCACGCCACTATGTAATGGTTTATGGCTTTTAAGTATTTCTAATGTATCTTGGAAAGCTTCTCTGCTATGGATTGAAATTGGAAAACCATGTTCATTGGCGTACTCGATTTGCTTAATAAAGAATTCTTTTTGAATCTCGCGTTTTGCAGGATCTTTTTCCCAGTGATAATCTAAGCCGATTTCACCAATACCCACTACTTTTGGATGTTTTGATAACTCTAAAACTTCGTATAAGGTTTTCTCATCAACACCTTCTAAGTTTTCTGGATGGAATCCAACACACGCATATATAAACGGATATTGTTCAGCGATTTTAATAGCGAGCTCACTACTCTCTTTATCCCAACCAATAACCACCATTTTTTCGATACCTGTTTGCAAGGCACGAGAAATAACATTATCCAAATCTTGGTATAACTGTTGGTCATTTAAGTGGCAATGTGTATCGATTAATTTCATTATTTACCCACACAGAAACGCGAGAAGATTTCTTTAGCTAAATCCATTTGATTGGCTTCACCTAAGATTTCCAATATAGCGGTATATGCTTCTAATAAAGAGACTGAAACTAAATCAATTGTTAGATCATTTTCAGCGTCTTGTTTGGCTTTTAAGATTGCTTCTTTAGCTTTCTTTAATAAACCAATTTGTCTAGCGTTATTTAAAGCCGGTTTAGAGAAGGAAATCTCATCTAATCCGATTACTTCTTTAATCTTCTTAATTAGAGGCTCTATATTGTTGTTTAAAGCGGAAATTGATAGTCTATCACCTTGTGAAGAGATGTCCGCTTTGTTGTAAACAACAATTGGGTGTAATTCTTTTGTATATTCTAAGATTTGTTTATCTTCATCATCTAATGCGTTTGATCCATCTAAAACAACGATAACAACATCTGCATCGTTAATTGTTTTCTTAGATTTTTCAATACCAATAGATTCAATTCTATCGTTTGATTCATGGATACCAGCGGTGTCATATAAATGGAGAACAACACCATCAATATTGACATGTCCTTCAATGACGTCGCGAGTGGTTCCTGCGACTTCAGTAACAATCGCTCTATCTTCACCTAAGAAGGCATTTAATAAAGAGGATTTACCAACATTTGGCTTACCTACAATCGCGACTTTTACACCTTCATTAATGATTTGAGCCTTCTGGCCATCAGCGATTAATAAATCAATCTTTTCCACTAATTCGTTAGACACGGCTACTACTTTGTCCTTATTTGCGACCTCAATATCTTCATATTCTGGATAGTCGATATTAACTTCAATTAAGGAGAGGATATCAGCGAGTCTAGTTTTGATTGGTTTAAGTAATTCACTAGTCTTTCCATCTAAAGAAAGAAGGTTCAATTTCTTTGCTTCTTTAGTGGTCGCGTTAATCACATCATTAATAGCTTCCGCTTGTACTAAGTCAATTTTATTGTGCATGAAAGCACGGGAAGAGAATTCACCATTCGTGGCCATTCTCGCTCCGTTTTGCATACAAACTTCAACGATTTGTTTTGCAATAAGTGGAGAACCATGACAAATGATTTCCACGGAATCTTCACCCGTAAATGATTTTGGTCCTTTGTAAACTAATAAAACCACATCATCTACTTTTTCGCCTTTATCTACGATAGAAGCATAAAGGATAGTACGTTCTTTAATATCTCTTAAATCTTTAGAGCAGCATTTGCTAACCACATCTAAAACATCATCGCCAGATAATCTCACGATGCTTAAGGCACTTTTAATAGGCGCGGTCGCTAAAGCTACAATGGTTTCAAACATATTAATTTACTGAGTCAAAAAACACCCTAAAGGGTGTATTTTTTTATTTTATTCAACGTAGATAATTTGAACTTGTCTTTGTGCGCCTTCACCAATGGATTCAGTGCGAACGTTTGCCATATTGTTTAAGGCATTGTGAATCGCTCTTCTTTCATCCGCTGGCATTGGATCAAATGTGTAAGTTGTTTTTGTTCTTTGCACATCGTGGCCCAATCTTCTAGCCATACGCACTAAGCGAGAGTACTTATTATCTTTATAACCGTTGATGTCCAATAAGATTCTGAATCTCTTATGGAAATGATTGCTGACCGCTAACTTAACTAATTCGTTAAGAGCTTGTAATGTTTTACCATTTCTACCAATTAAGATTGGGTTGTGTGTGGAATCAATGGTAATTCTAATGACTTGGTCATCTAATTTAGTATTGACTGTGCTTTCGATTTCTAAGGCATCAACAACACCTAAGATATAATCTTCAGCAAATCTAATGACATCAGATAAGTCATAGACTTCAACGATAATCTTTTTCGCGAATAAACCTTTTTTCTTGTCAGAAACGATGTAGATAAGTTCATCAACTTCAACACCGGTTTCAGTAGAAGCAGCTTGTAAAGCTTCTTCAACGGTTTTTCCTGTATATTGTTTCATACAATATTATCTTCCTTTCTTTTTGGCTCTA
>CAMIVH010000088.1 GCA_946401755.1 uncultured Caryophanales bacterium
ATACACGCTCTTTGGAGTTGACCACCAGATACTTCGTTAATATCGTTATCAGCGATTTCGATGATACCTAACTTTCTCATTAAGGCTTCCGCTTTAGCGAGTTTTTCTTTTCTAGAAATGGTTTCTTTTTTACTTTCAATAGAAGGAAGAAGGATGTTGTCTAAAATAGATAAGTTCTTCATCATAAACATTTGTTGGAAGATGAAGCCCATCTTATTAAGTCTTAATTCGGATAACTCGTTTTTACTAAGTCGAGAGATATCTTTGTGGTCAAAGATGACTTCCCCGGAAGTAATCTTGTCCATACCAGAGATACAGTATAGGAGTGTGGATTTACCACTACCGGATGGACCCATAATGCCCACCATTTCTCCTTTTTCGACTCTTAAGTTAACATTCTTTAAAACGTTGTTTTGTCTTTTATCGACAATGTATGTTTTACATAAATTCTTTGCTTCAATAATATTCATGATTGTTTCCTCCTATTATTCGATACTTGCAGTATCAGAACTCTTAATTGTTTTTGTGATAAGCGATGTGATAAATGCGATTAATAACGCAGCGGCTAAGATGATGAGTGGATACATCACGAAGACACTGAGTGGGTCAATGATAAACTTCATCGTGGACATACCCATTGATAAGAAGATTGGTCCAATAGTCGCATATGTTAATGGAATGGATATCGCTCCAGCGAAGATGACCGCCACTAAAGTGGCAATGCCAAACCTTATCATATGGTAGAGAATAATTCTTCGATCCTTGAAGCCCACGGCTTTTAGAATTGCTATTTCGTTCTTTTCATCGCTGATGAATGAACGTTCCATTAAGACAACCACGAGTGTGACCACCACTAAGGTAATAGCGAGAAGTGATATTTGCACTGTTTCCATTGTTGGAACAACACCGATACAATCCGCTTGATATTCGTTAGGAAGTTGCACTTCTTTACCGCCTAGATATTCAATAAGTTTTTGCTTGCGTTCTTTGATGGTATTAGCTGATGGATGATCAGTGAAATTGATTTGGAAAGCCATCCAAGAAGTACAATTCTTTAAGTTTGTTGGAGCGCTTTCATGGATTCTAATGACTTCACCCATCCAGTTCATGGTTTGATAGTACGCTGTAACTGTTGTTTGAACAGGACCTGTACCATAATCAACTGTCACGGTGTCACCAATATGGGCGTTAATCTTGCTAGAGATTGTTGGTGTAATGGCAATCTCGTACATATTTTGAGGTGCTGTACCTTGCGTGAATGTGTACATGTCGATTGTGGAACCAATGCCTTGTTGGCAAGAGATGGAATATTCATTGTCATCACTTGTGATTTTGAAGATGTATTGGGCATCGACGAAGATATGGCCTGGCATACCCATATCGGTTAAATCATTTTCAACCTTTGTCATGTATTCTTTAATCTCTTCATTACCACCTTCGTGCATGAAGGACATCTGTTTGTCTTGATCTGTGTAGTAGAGATCACTACGAGCGGAGAATGAATCGATTAAGCCATCACCCTTCATTGTGTTAACAGTGTTTGTCATGACAAGGACAAAGGCTGTACAAAGGGCGAAGACGGACGCCACTGCGACATATTTCTTTTTATTACTAAGGACATCATTACACGCCATAAAGGTAATGGAATTTGTTCTGCTCTTAGATAATTTAAGTTTTGATTTCTTTTTGAATCTTTCACCAGTTTGGCCTTTTCTAATAGCGTCAACTGGAGTGGCTTTTTTAACTACACCTGTGGCTAAGTAGGCAAAGCCTAAGATAGATAAGACGACCAATAATGAACCAATGATATTTGGAATGATACCTAAGCCGTTACCAAGGACCATCATTTTGGTAACACTACCTAATAACAACTTAGAGAATGGAAAGCTAACACCAAAGCCTATTAGTGAGCCTAAAACGGCGATAACTAAATATTTAGTTAAATATAAGCTCTTAATCTTGATATCTCTAATACCAATAGCTTTCATAACACCGATTTCACGGTATTCTTCAGTGATGGTAAAGGTGATGGTAAATCTTAAGATAACGAACGAAACAATAATTAAGCAGACACTTAAGATCAAGGTCACGAACGCTAAGACCATGTTCATGAAGTAAGCTGATTCAATAGTCGCTCTTGGTCTATTTAACATTAAGGTTGGGCACTTCTTTGTCAAAGCAACATCAACCGCTGCCACATCGTCAGTGTCAATATAAGCAAATTCACCAATCATGCCTGGTTCAGAGACACCATTGTCTCTTAAATTGGTATAGTCCGTTCTACTTAAGAACAATCTGACGTTATTAAGCATATCGGAACCGAATAAGGCATCTTTAAGAGTGCCATCAAATGTTAAGTTAAGACGGACGTCATTACTCTTAACAATCATCTTATCGCCAGACTTTAAATTGTTATCTTTAGCAAATCTATAAGATGAATAGAAATGACCTTCAGGAACGATTGTGGCCACTTTATCATTAATGTCGAAATAATTAAGACCACTATCTTCTAAGCTTTGAATAAGCATTGTATTGTCGAATTTTGCTTCTTCACCTTTTTCTGTTTCAACTGTTTCTTTGGTGGCGAAGATGACTTCATCAACACGATATGATTTGATTTCACCAATGGTTGGTAAGATATCATCAAATGTCTCAGTTGAACTACCTGAACCTTTTCTTGCAGCAATATAATCACCAAGACCAGCTTGGTCAAAGAAATAATTGGTGCCATTAGCAATAGTAATAACGTTATTAAGACCACTAGCGACAAACATTGACGCTAAGATGATGAATACCAACATGATGATATTCATGGTTTTCTTACGCTTGATATCTTTTTTTAATATCCTTAGAAACATAAATAATAAGCCCTCCTTTTCAGTAGGATGGCTCAATTATAAAAAACAAATTATTAAATAATCATTAAATGCAAAAATTTTGTATTTTTAGCACTTCTTTACTACAGTAACTATTTTAAATTCACCGTTATCAATCTTAGCGAAAACATCTCCACCCATCATTTTCATTAAGCTTTTAGCGATGTATAAGCCAAGACCACTACCGTCTTTCTTTTCCGCATTACTACCGCGATAGAAAGAATCAAATAAATGTGGCAACTCTTCTTCTTTTAATGAGCAGCCAGAGTTAGCGATTTGGATGAGCTTATAGTTTTCTTCTTCATCGATATCGATATTAACGTAACGACCATCACCATACTTGATAGCGTTTTCTAAAAGATTTTGTAAGACTTCTTCTAATCTATCTAAGTCACCGGAAATCAAACAGTTATCATATGGCATAACGTTAAAGTCTGTATGAAGAGTGGCGAACTTCTCTTTATAGAGAATTTCAATCTTACCTATTAAATCATTAAGATATAACTCACTCATATGCACAGTAAGATTTAAGAAATCTTCACGTGAGGCAGCAACGATATCCGCAACATGTTTTTCAATTTCTTTAACGTTTTTATCAATACCATTTAAAGCATCGGTTTTCTTTTCTTTGGTATCATAGATATCTTCTTTTAAGGCTTTAGTGTAGAGCTTAATCGCTGATAAAGGTGTTTTGATATCGTGAGAAATAGAAAGAATTAAAGTCTTCTTATCCTTTTGGAGTTTTAATTCGTTTTTCTTATTTGTTTCTAAAGTTTCTCTAAGCATATCCATGCCCCAGACAAACTTACCAAAGTTCTT